>CADCTO010000573.1 GCA_902805585.1 uncultured Armatimonadota bacterium
CTGTTCTGATGGGCCGGATCGAGTTCCCGGGCGGGGTACGCGATCCACCACTGGGGCGGGTGCTGGAGGACGGACTGCACCTGGATGAGCCGTGCCCCCGTGTCGGGCGACCAGACGGCCCGCAGCCCGGCGATGTCGGCCGCCGCCAACAGGTAGACGATCAGAATGCCCAGGAGCGCGGCGGGGACGACGACCCGGGCCGTTTTGTCAGGCTTTGTGCCCGCCGCCGCTGCGCCGGTCGCATCCGGGGTCGAAGTTTCACTGATTGTCGATGACATCATAGGCATCAGGCCGCGGGACTGTCGTTATCCGTCGCCGGGCGGCGGGAAACAGGCACCGCTCCGCGACGGCTCATTATACCCGCGCCGCGCGGCCGGAAGCTGCCCTCAGTCCGTGCCGACGGCGTGGGCGACGAAGATGGGGGCGGCGATCTCGGCGGCGGAAAGCAGCGTGTAAGCGTCCGAGATGGCGTGGATACGCGTCGCCAGGTCCGGGTCGAAGCACCGCAGGATGAGACGGGGCGGGCGCCCGGGGCGCCGCTCTTCCACGACCGACTGCGCCACCAGTCCCATCTCCAGGTTGATGGCGTCGTCGGAGGTGGCCGCCACCAGGGCCCGCGCGCGGTCGATGCCGGCGCGCACCAGTGTCGGCGGGTGCGTCGCGTCGCCGATGATGACGGGGACGCGACCCCCGAGGTCGCTCAGGTACACGTCGTCGGGCGTCTTGTCCACGATGACGATGCGCGCCTTCCGCTCCAACAGGTCCTGCACCACTTCGTAGCCGACACTGCCGATGCCGCACACGATGACGTGGTCCCGGAGGCCGCGCGCGATGCGCTCCGCCCGCCGCTGCGCCGCCGACCCGGACAGGAAGAAGTTGGTCAGGAACGACGACAGCACGGCGATCAGGGAGATGCCGGAAAACATCAGGAGCGAGCCGAACAGCTTCATCCAGGCCGGGTCGTACTGTAGGTCATAATCGCCGAAGCCCACCGTCGTCATGATTGTCGCCGTGAAATAGATGGCGTCGACGATCGAGAGCCCCTTGTACTGCCGGAAGATCGCGACGCCCGCCAGGAACATGACCACCAGGAACCCCACCATCAGGCGCGGTTCGGGCCGCAGCACGTTCCACGGCCGCGGAAAGCGCTTCGCCGGCCGGCCGCCCGCCCCGGGCCGTAGTTCGGGCGGCGGCAGGTCGAGGGCGACGCGGGTGATCTCGCGGGCGGCCAGGACGGACGGCGACAGGACCGCGTCGATGGCGAAGTCGGAGCGCAGGCGCTCGGCCAGTTTATCGGAGGCGAGCCGCATGACGATGCGCACGCGCGGCGCGCTGCGGCGGATGTCGAGCGCGGTCTCCAGGTTCTCCGACTCGCCCGACGCCGCCAGGAGCACCGCGCGGGCGCGGGTGACGCACGCCGCCTCCAGCACGTCGGGGAAGCGGAAATCACCTTCCTGCAACGTCGCGCCCAATTCTTCCGCGCGCTTTTTCCGGTCGGCGCGCGTGTGGGTGTCGGTGACGACCAGAACGGGCAGGTTCTTTGCGCGCAATAGTTCGATGATCAGCAGCCCGAACCGGCCCAGACCGCAAACGACGAAGTGGCCTTCGCGCGCAAAAGGTTCCGGCACGTGTCTTTCTCCATCCACAGTGCCATTATCCGACGGCAGAGACCGCGGTGTCAAGGCGGGCAGGCGGCGCGCGCGTGTGCGGGCGCGGGCGCCGAAAGGAAACCGAATCGGCTCCGGTGAAATAGCCCCAAACAGACCCGGAAACAAAGGTCGGCGCTTGGCAACCCTCGAAAACCCACCGGCGGGCCCCATCGGGCGGACACCGGGCCGTGACGATGCCGTGGCGGCCGCCGCCGCCGCGCGCAGCGGCTCGCCCTCGCTCCGCCGCGGGGTCGTGTTCGGGCTGGGCACGCTCCTGATCGTCTTCAACGCCTACTTCGGCACGTACGCGTACGTCGTGGTGCAGGCGCTGATCTGGACCCAGACCGCCCTCCTGCGGGGTCCGGTCGTCGTCCTCTTCTTTCTGGTCCTCGTGAACATGGGGTTCGCGCGCTGGGCGCGCCGGTGGGCGCTGTCGCAGGCCGAGCTGCTTCTGCTGTACGGCATGCTCTGTCTGGGCACCTGCGCGGCGGGTTACGGCTTCGTGCAGATCCTGATCAACCAGATGGCCGCGCCGTTCTACCCGAACAACGCGACGTCGAGCAGCGGCTTCCAGGACCGCATCTGGCCCTACATCCCCGCCTGGCTCGCCCCGCGCGACCCGGCCGTCATCAACGGCTTCTTCCGCGGAAACAGCACCCTGTACGACCCGCAGGTGCTGGCGGGCTGGGCCGTGCCCGTGCTGGCCTGGACCGCGTTCATTTTCGCGATCTTCTGGGTGCTCCTGTGCGCCACGACCCTCCTGCGGCGCCAGTGGGTGGAAGAAGAGCGCCTGACGTTCCCCCTCGTCCTGCTGCCGCTGGAGATGACGGAAGGCGGGGGGCGGAAGCCGTTCTGGGCCAACAAATGGATGTGGGGCGGCTTCCTGGTCGCCGGCCTCGCCGAGAGCGTGAACGCGCTGAACTTCCTGTACCCCGCCGTCCCCGAGCTGCCCATCAAGCCCGTCGGGCCCAACCAGCTCGACCAGTTCCTGACCCAGCGGCCCTGGAACCAGGCGGGGATGTTCCGCATCGCGTTCTACCCGTTCGTCATCGGCATCGCCTACCTGCTGTCACTGGATGTCTCGTTTTCGTGCTGGTTCCTGTACCTGTGCGTAAAAGCCGTGTACGTGGCCTCCGCCGCCCTGGGGCTTTCCGAGGGGGGCGGGAGCGGGCCGGCGAACCGGTTCCCCTTCATCCGCGAACAGGGCGCGGGCGCGTTCATCGGCATCGCGCTGTTCTCGGCGTGGATGGCGCGGCGCGCGCTGGCGCAGGCGTGGCGGGAGATGAAGCGTCCGACCGGCGCGGACCGCAACGAGCTGATGTCGTACCGGCTGGCCCTGATCGGCGGCGGGATCGGGCTCCTGTTCCTGGCCGGGTTCCTGACCGCGGCCGGCTTCGCGCCGCACCTGGCCGCCCTGTACGTGTTCGTGTACTTCTGCTTCTCGGTGACCCTGGCGCGCATCGTCTCCGAGGCCGGGGCGGGCTGGGCCTGGGCGCCGTCGTGGTCGGCGACCGCGTTCACGGGCGACGCCGTGGGCGTCAACACGCTGTCCCCCAAGAACCTGGCCGTCCAGTACGGGTACACGTCGTGGATGTCGGACATGCGCGACAACCCGATGCCCCAGCAGATGCAGAGCGTGCGGATGGGGCAGTCGGCCGGCGTCTCGGCGCGCGCCTTCCTGTGGCCGCTGATCTGGGCTTCGCTGTTCGGGATCGTGTGCGCCTTCTGGGCGCATTTGGCGATCTATTATGATCACGGCGCCTCGACCGCCAAGGTGCGCCCCGCCCTGGCGAACGGCGCGACGGGCCCGTTCCGCCAGGCCGCGTCGCTCTACCTGACGCCCACCTACCAGGACACGTACGGGCTGCTGGCCGCCGGCGTGGGCGTCCTGATCGCGGTAGGGCTCTCGGTCCTGCGCCAGCACTTCGCCTGGTGGCCGGTGCACCCGCTGGGCTACGCGCTCGCGACCACGCCGAGCATGGACTACATGTGGTTCCCGTTCCTCCTGGCCTGGTTCGCCAAGTACCTCGCCCTGCGCTACGGGGGCATCCGGGCGTACCGATCCAGCCTCCCGTTCTTCCTCGGCCTGATCCTCGGCGACTACGTGGTGCCCGCGCTCTGGGGGCTGTTCGGCATGCTGACGGGCTATCAGCAGTACATGTCCTTCCCCCATTGAGATGCCGGGAGTTGCCAAGGGTATGGACACCCTTGTCTGTTTGGCGCTTCGCGCCGGCCGTCCTGCGGACGGGGGAGTTATCGAGCAGGCTTTCTTAAGTCCAAGGGGAAAGCAGCACATGCGGCACAAGAGGGTAGAGTTTTACCTGCATTTCGTGTGGGCGACGTATGAGCGCCGACCGCTGATCACGCCGGACATCGAGCCGCGTTTGTACCGGAACATGGCCGCCCAGGTGAAAAAG
>CADCTO010000574.1 GCA_902805585.1 uncultured Armatimonadota bacterium
CGCCTGGTCCATGGAGGCGCTGCGCAGCGCGCAGCGGCAGGGCGCGGCGAGCGCGCGGGCCCGGCGCGAGGCCGAGGAGCGGTTCCGCCTGCTGGTCGAGGGCGTCCAGGACTACGCCCTTTTCATGATGGATCCGGAAGGACGGGTCGTCAGCTGGAACCCCGGCGTGCAGCGGATCCTGGGCTACGACGAGGAGGAGATCGTGGGCCTTCCTGTCTCCCGCCTCTTCACCCCCGACGACGTCGCCCGGGGCGTTCCCGAGCAGGAGCTGCGGACGGCGGAGAAGGAGGGCCGGGCTTCCGACGATCGCTGGCACGTCCGCAAAGACGGCTCGCGCTTCTTCGCCTCGGGCGTCGTCCACCCGCTGCGCGACGAGGCCGGGAACCTGCGCGGGTTCGCCAAGGTGCTGCAGGACGTCACCGCCCGCAAAGCGGCCGAAGACGAGATCGAGCGGCTCAATCACGGCCTCGAGCAGCGTCTGGACGAGCTGCAAACGCTGCTCGACGTCGTCCCCATCGGCATCGCCCTGGCGCGGGACCCCCAGTGCCGGGAGATCACCTCCAACCGGTGGCTGTCCGAGTTTTTGAAAGTGCCGCCGGGGCACAACATCTCCAAGAGCGCCCCCGCCGGTGAGCAGCCGCCCTACCGCACGTATCACCAGGGCCGGGAAGTCCCCGCCGAGGAGCTTCCCCTGCAGCGTGCGGCGTTACAGCGGACCGAAGTCCGCGACTTCGATATGGAGATCGTCGCCGGCGGCCGGAAGGAGCCGCGCCAGCTGGTCGGGCACGCCAAGCCGCTCTTCGACGAGCAGGGAAACGTCCGCGGCGCCGTCGGCGCCTTCATGGACATCACCGAGCGCAAGCGCGCGGAGCACGTCCTGCGCGGCCGGGCGGCGGCGCTGACCTCGATGCAGCACGCGCTCACGGCGAAGCCGGACCTCCAGACCTTCCTCGGGCAGGTGGTGGCCACGGTCGCCGACGTGCTGCAGGCCGCCTCGGTTTCGCTCTGGCTCCGCGACGCGGACCGGGACGTCTGGTATCCCCGTGCTGCCTTCGACTGTGGCCACGTCCTGGCCCCGGACGAGCCCGGCTGCAGCACCGCATCCGCCCCCCTGCTGGCGAACGAGGTCCCTGTGTGGCAGGACATCGACCGCACGCGCAAGCCGGTCGCCATCGAGGACGTGGCCGAAAACCCGCACATCACGAACCGCGAGTGGCTGCTGGCCCGGGGCATCCGGACCATGCTGCTGGTGCCCTTGCTGCTCGAAGACCGGGTGATCGGCGCCCTCAGCATCTGCCGTACCGACACGCGTCCGTATCCGCCGGGGGAGATCGAGCTGGCGCAGGCGCTCGCCCAGCAGGCGACGCTGGCGGTGCAGCTCACCCGCCTGGCGGAGCAGGGCGGTCGAGCCGCCGTGCTGGAGGAACGCAACCGGCTGGCCCGGGAGATCCACGACACTCTGGCCCAGGGCTTCACCGGCATCGTGGTGCAGCTTGAGGGGGCGGACTACGTCCTGCCGGAATCGCCGGACGAGGCGAAGGCCCGCATCCAGCGGGCCCGCGAGCTGGCCCGGGAGAGCCTGGCGGAGGCGCGCCGCTCCGTCCGGGCGCTGCGCCCGCAGGCGCTGGAACACAGCTCCCTCCCCGGCGCATTTGCGCGCCATCTGGAACAGATGACCGCCCACACCCCCGTGCAGGCCGGGTTCCACGTGCACGGCAGAGCGCGCCCGCTTCCTCCCGAGCTCGAGAACCAGTTTTTGCGCATCGGCCTGGAGGCGCTGACCAACGCGCTCAAGCACGCCCGGGCGAGCGTGATACGGGTGGACCTGTTCTTCGAGCCCGAACAGGTCCGCTTATCGGTGCAGGACAACGGGCAGGGCTTCGACCCCCAGGCACAAAGCGCCAGCGACGGCTTCGGCCTGACGGGAATGCGGGAGCGGGCCGAGCACGTCGGGGGGCGGCTCGACCTCTCCAGCCGCCCCGGGCAGGGGACCGAGGTCACCGTGACGGCGCCGACGCCGCGAGCCGGACAGACAGGAGTGGACCCATGGTTGGAAACGACAGCAGCATCCGCGTCCTGATCGCGGACGACCATCCCATCGTTCGGGAGGGGTTGGCCTTCCTGATCGAGCGCCAGCCGGACATGACCGTGGTCGCCGAGGCGGGCAACGGGCGCGAGGCCGTGGAGCGGTTCCGCGAGGTCCGGCCGGACATCACGCTGATGGATTTGTGTATGCCGGAGATGGACGGGGCCGAGGCGATCCACCGGATACGCGAGGAGTCCTCCGCCGCCCGTGTCATCGTGCTGACCACCTACGACGGGGACGAGGACATCTACCGCGGACTGCAGGCGGGGGCCAAGGGCTATCTGCTCAAGGACGCCGCGCGGGACGACCTGCTCGCCGTCGTCCGGGCGGTGCACCGGGGAAAGACTTGTATCCCGCCCGAGGTGGCGGCGAAACTGGCCGACCGGGTCGGCAACCGGGAACTCACCTCCCGCGAACGGGAAGTGCTGCAGCAGATCGCCTACGGGAAAAGCAATCAGGAAATCGCGGCGGCGCTGTTCATTGCCGAAGGCACCGTCAAAGCCCACGTCAACAACCTCCTGGCGAAGCTGGGCGCGAACGACCGCACGCAGGCCCTGACCCTGGCGCTGAAGCGCGGCATCGTGCGTTTGGAGTGAACTCCGTTCGTGTTGTCGAGGTGCCGGTGTCTGCTTGCCCGTCCGCCGACCACACGGTCCCGCCGCCCATCCCCGGGCGGCGGGACCTTTTTTCGCCGCGCGGCCCTCCGGAATACCCCCCTGCTCTCGGACCGCAGCGCGGGGATGGGACGGCATCGACATTGCCTTCGCGCGTCTCAACGCGGGCGTGCTCTATCTGGAGTTATAGAATCATCTCCCCCGATGGCCTTAGCCGCGATGTGGCCCTTTTCTGTACCTGAAATCGCAACCTGAGGCAGATGGCGGCTGACTCCCCGTCGGGGAAACTCAGAGTGAAGAGCCACTCGACATGCCGCCTGATCCGGCACGCTGTTATCAAGCGACGAGAATGAAACCATTGACAGCCACCAAGATGAAGCCCGACGAGCAGACGGCACTATTGCACACGCTGATCCATGCTTCGCCCCTGGCCATTGTCGTGGTGGACACGGAGGGAAAGGTCACGATGTGGAGTCCTGGCGCTGAGCGCCTCACGGGCTGGACGGAAGCTGAAGTGCTCGGCCGTCTCAACCCGTTGGTGCCGGAAGACAAGCAGCAAGAGTCGCGGTCGTTGCGCGAGGTGGTGCGTACGGGGGCAACGTTTTCCGGCGCGGAGCTGTGCCGACGTAAGAAGGACGGTTCCCCCCTGATGGCACGGGTCTCGGCGGCGCCCCTGCGCGATGCGGCGGGGGTTGTCCGGGGCGCCGTGGCGCTCGTGGCGGACCGGACGGAGCGCCCCCCGACGGAGGAGGCGCTGACCGCCGCCCTGGAGCATGAACGCCACATCGCCGAAACGTTTCAACGCTCGCTCGGCGTGCCCGTGTCGGAACAGCGCTTCCCGGCCCTGGACGTGGCGATGCTCCACCAGGCCGCCTGGGCCGAGGCGCGCGTCGGCGGCGATTTCTGTGAAGCGTTCGCCCTCAACGCGGGCAAGGTGGCGCTTTTCGTCGGCGATGTGTGCGGCAAGGGGCTGGAGGCGGCGATCTACAGCGGCCAGCTGAAGTGCGCATTGCGCGCCTTCCTGCGGGAATCCCCGTACCCGGCGCAGGCGCTGTTCCGCCTCAACCAGTTCATCTGCGACGCCCAGCGTCTCGACGGTCAGACGGACCCCGTCTTCACGGTCCTGTCGCTTGCCGTGCTCGACCCGGCGTCGGGGGAGGCCGTGATGTCCGTAGCCGGAGCCGAACCGCCGCTGGCGCTCCGCGCCGCCGGCGAGGCGGAAGCGATCACGGCGCCCTGCAATCTGCCGCTGGGGGTGGAGGCCGGGGAGACCTACGGCGCGGCGACGCTGCGGCTGGAGCGGGACGACACCCTGTTGCTGGCAACCGACGGTATCACCGAGGCGCGCAACGGCGGTG
>CADCTO010000575.1 GCA_902805585.1 uncultured Armatimonadota bacterium
CCTCGATCTTGGCGAGGACCGTGTCGAAGGAGCGGGCCGTCCAGCGGAACGGGTGGGCGAGCTCGTTCCACTCGTCGATGAACTGGAGGATCGCGCGCTGGAGCGTGGCGAGGTCGGCGAAGTTGGGCGAGCGGAGGCGCTTGCGGCGGAGGATGCCGAACCACTGCTCGACCGGGTTCATCCAGGAGCAGTGGACCGGGGTGAAGCGGGGGACGAAGCGCGGGTGGTCGAGCAGCCACTGCCGGACCTGCTTGCCGTGATGGACCGAGACGTTGTCGGCGAGCAGGTGGATGGTCGTGATCGTCGGTGGCAGGGTCTGGTCGAGCTGCGCGAGGAGGGTGAGGTACTCGACCTGGCGCTTGCGGCGGGTGGTGACCCCGGAGACCTGCCCGGAGCGGGTGTCGAAGGCGGCGAACAGGTGGGTGGCGCCGGCCCGGCCGTACTCGTGCTCGACCTGAACGGGGCGACCGGGCCGGGCCGGTCGGGTCGGCGCCCGGCGCGGCCGCGGCTGGAGCGAGGTCATCTCATCGAGACTGAGCACCACCTCGTGCGCGGCCAGGGGGCGCGTCAGCAGCGCGGCGACCGCCCGGACCTGCGCCGCGAAGGCGGCGTCACGCGGGGTGCGCGGATGCAGCCGGACATGGTGCCGCCAGGGCTTCAGGCGGTGGGCCGCCAGCAGCCGCCGGACGGTCTGGGGCGAGATCGCGGCCACGACCTCATCTCGGACGAGCTGCCGCGCCAGTTCGGCGCAGTCCCACTGGCTCAGCGAGCGGCCGACCTGCTCGGGCAGCTCACACGCCCGATCGACCAGGTGCAGCGCCACCGCAGGGGGAAAACGTCCGCGGCCGACCCGACCGCGGACGATCCCGTAACCCGTCGAGGCCGTCCGCTCGATAGCGATCGACCCAGGTCCGCACGATCGTCCGGTCGGCCCCGATCTGCCGCGCGACCCGATCCAGCGGCACCCCCTCGGCCGCCAGCAACACGATCCGCGCCCGGCGCACCAGCCCGGCCGCGACGGCCGTCCGCCGCGTCAGCGCCTCCAGGCTCGTGCGCTCGTCGTCGCTCAGTTCCACCACGCGCGGGCTCCGCGGTCCCGACATCACCGTCCTCCTGGGAGAGGTCCGGTGACGATACGCCCACGCCCTCACCTTTCGTCAACCATCGGATGACTTATGGAGACTTGTACTTAGAGCATGTGTGTAAAGGTCACTTGGGATGCAGGCGC
>CADCTO010000576.1 GCA_902805585.1 uncultured Armatimonadota bacterium
TCCGATCTAAAGGGCCAGCAGGTCGGGCGCGGGGTCGGGGCTTACCGCCCCGACCAGGGAGAACACGTTGACGACCGCGTCGGTGGCCGTGTCCACGACCGTGACATCGTTCTGGATGCGGTCGGCCACCCACAGGTAGCGCCCCTGATTCGTGAGCAGGATGCCGTGGGCGTCTACGATGCCATGGGTGTCTACGATGCCATGGGCGTCTTCGTGGCCTGGCTCAGCCTGATGCCTGGTCCTGCGGTAGACCAGCCCGGGCGCGGGCAGGTTGGGCGGGTTGCCCGACGGGGAGATCGCCTCGATGGCAAACACATAAACATCGTGCCCGAAGGGGTCCGCTGCACCCGAAGTGCCGGAGTTGATGTACATCTTGGTTCCCGACTGAGCGCCGGCGAAACCGGCGGGCTTGATGGCCGTGTTGTCGTACTCGGCCACGATCCGCATGGGCGTGGCGGCGATGTCGACCACCAAGAGCCCGCCCCCGCGCAGGGTGACGAACCCGTAGCGGCTATCGTTGGTAATGGCGACGTAGATCGGCGCGTTGTCGGGCCGCAGCAGCGGATGCTGGGTGAGCACGCCGCCCGGCGTCGTGCCGGCAGCCAAGTCCAGCGTCGCGGCATGGTCGAGCGTGAAGGTGTTGGTGGCGTAGTCGGTACGGATGCGCTGCAGGAGTTTGCCGTTCTGGCCCGCGACGAGCACGAACCGCTCGTCCGGGGAGGGCACCGCGACGTGGACCTGCGCCCCGACGTCGATAATATCGAGGGGCGCGCGGGTGGCGGTGTCGAGGAAGAGCACGTGCCCGGTGAGGACAAAGGCGACCACGGCGTGCGTGCCCGAGGCGTTGAAGAGCACCATGTGGGGCCGGCGCGGCGCCTCCACGCTCGGGGAGCCGGGCTTGGACAGCGCCAGGTCGCGCACCGCCCCGCCGAAGTCATGGACCTCCGGAACCGCCTCGGCGGCGTCGCCGCCGTCAACGGCGGGACCCGGATAGATGAAGAGCCTCCCGCCCCCGTCGGGGCGCGTGTCGGATTGGTCCATGAGCCAGACTTCGTAGCTGCTGCGGTCCGAGTCGGGGGAGCCGGAGCCCCCGCAGGAGATGGCCGTCATGGCGGCGACCATGGACAGCACCGCGATGATCCACCTGCATATCATAGGTTGTACTCTTTCGCGCTCCCGCCGGAAAAGGCGGGCCTGCCGCCGTGCGCGGCGGTTTCAGAATCAATTCGTCGGAAACGTCGTCAGACTAAGGCTCGATCCTCAAGGCCTGGCCGGTGCCTGCCGATCGGAGCAGGTAATCGTCAATGAGTAAGATGTCGGTCCCGGTCTAACGTCCGGAGCGGCCGGTGCAGTCCCGAAGCCCGCGCCTGGCGGCCGCAAACTTCCCCCGCAGGGCGTCCGCGGAAAAGACGTTATAGGGGGCGGCGGGCGGCAGCAGATAGAACACGCCCAGACAGAACATCTGAACCATGAGCATCCGCGCGTCCGTGCGGGGGGCGGCTGCGAGCATCAGGGCGGTCACCAGGGCGCCGCCGGCGACGAGCGCACCGCGCGTCCACAAGCCCAGCACCAGCAGCAAGCCCAAACCGGCCGCCAGGAACGCCAGCCCTGCTGTAAGCAACGGCGCCAGCGCCGGCGCCAGGTCATCCAGAGGCGGCCGAGGGAACGCTCCGGCGCCCTCGAAACGGTACGTCGCGCCGTGCAGCAGGTACGCGCCCGCAGCCAGGCGGAAAAGCGTGTACGCCAGCCGCCGGTCGAGTAGATCCATTGTGTCGGAAAACGGCGCCTCCACCTCCGGCACGTCCACGTCATGTTTGTTCATCACGAGGCCCCCTCTTCTTTGTCCGGGCGACGGCGCCCCGCCACGGGGAGCGGAGGCGCGATCACGGCGCGGTGATGGCCGGAAACCTACCGGCGCCGCTCGCCGGGCCTGCCGGCCGCGACTTTGCCCGGCGCCCGCTTGCGGGATGTGCGCTGCGCCGCCGGCCTCGCGCTGGGCGCTGGTTTCGCGGCGCCCTCGCGCCAGGCCATCGCCTCCAGCGCGACCGTGTACTCGCGGCGGACGGGGTCGTGACGCACGGTGTAGCGCGTCGGATAGTAGGCGCTCTTGACAAAGGCGCTCGGAAGCGAGATGGCCTCGCCGAAGTCGGGCTTGGTCTCCAGGTACGCCCTGGTGATCATCGGCTCGAAGAAGACCATCTTGCCGTCGTAGGAGCCGTATAAGAACGTCTTGGTGAAGGGCTGGCCGTTCAGTTCGGGGGCCTTCGGGTCTATCCAGTGGCCACCCATCATCGGCACCTCGGTCCCGGTCGCGTAGACGTACCCGGCGGGGGAGAACCCGGCGGGCACGGGCTTGCGACAGGTGGCGATGTCCGCGCCCGCCGCCGTGATTTTCTGGCGCGCCTGCATCCCCAGCGTGTAGAAGTGGATGTCGAAGTGGGGCTTGTCGTAGACGCCCATCGGCTCGTGGCCCTGGGCGACCCAGTCCAGACTGATGTGGTCGAAGGCCGTCTTCATTGCCTGCTTGGGGAGCATGAGCGAGAACATGTCGCGCGCCATGTCCTTCACGTCCTTGGGCGCGTCCGCCGGCAAGCCCTCCAGGGCCGTCTCGGTCAGCGTCACGCCGATGGCCGCGGGCTTGCCCTTCTGATCGAGCGTCACCCAGGAATAGGCGACGCCGTTGCCGATGCGCCTGGCCTCGCCGGTGTAGGTGCCGGGCTTGAACTCCGAGTCGCAGTTCGGGCAGGCCCGCGCGGGCCGTGCCAGGGCCATCGACAGGGCGGCGAGGGTCGCTGCGGCGGCGGCGGCCCGCCGGTTCATCGTAGTCGTCATCGTTTTCTCCTGCTGCGCCGGAAGCTGACGAGGCCCATCAGGCCGCCGATGCCGGCCACGATGAGGCCGGGCGGGGCGGGGGTGACGGCGGCGGGCGCCCCCGTGGGCATGAAAGCCCCCGTGCCCATGAAGTCTCCCCGGTTTACCGGCGAGACGGAGAAGGTGGCGATATGCGTCGTATAGGCGGTGGCGTTGGTGGAGATCACCAGGACGGCGGAGCTTTCTCCGGGGTCCACCGCGCCCGCGTCGGTGAAGAAGAAGCGCACGTTGGCGCTGGGGCCGCCGGCCGGCCGGAACGCCGTGGTAGGCGCTTGCGCGCCGAATTGGAAAAAGCCGAGCCCGTCCGGGTCGGCGGTGTAGTAGCTGACGGACGTGTCGTAGCCGGTGAAGTCTGTCATGTTCACGACGTCGGCGCCTGCCGCAAGGGAGCCCGACCGGCTGGTGATCTGGTACAGGAAGTCCAGCGTCCCGTCGGCGTCCTGGTAGACGGCCGTCCGGAACGTGATGTAGAAGGGGAAGAAGCCCCCGCCGGAGCCTTCGTCGCGGTGGGTCGCGAGCAGGGTGCCGAGCGGGGTGATCTCCGGCACGGGCACCACCGTGCTGCCCGGGGTCAGGGCAACGCCCCCGTCCAGGGGCACCTGCGCCCGCGCGGGGGCGGGGGCGGCGAAGGCGGCGGCCCAGCCGCAGAGCAGAGCGGCGGCCAGGGCGGGAAGAGGCGGGCGAAGTCGGCGCGCAACCGGGGCGCCGTCCGCGCCCCGCTGCCGCGGCGCGGACGGGGGCTTGCCGGTCGAAGGCGGGCGGGCAGAAACGGACATGACGTTCTCCTTCAAAGGAACTTGGCCCCGACGACGACGGTCGAACGTGGAGGTCAAAGGGTCGAAGGGCCGCCGGGGAGGGGAACCCCCGCCCAGCGCCGAACTCAGTATAAGCCGCGGCCAGGGGCGCGAACGAAAAGGACACGAAAGTGATAAAAAGCGACACCCCCACCGCCGGCCTGGGCGCCCACCTGCGCCGCCTGCGCCGGACGCGCGGCCTCACGCTGGAGCGCGCCGCCCGGGAGGCGGGCATCGGGCTGGCGACGCTGAGCCGCTGGGAAACCGGCGCCCACCAGCCGCGCCTGCCGGAGCTGGGGGCGCTGCTCCGGGCGCTCAGAGCCGACGCCCAGGAGCGCCACCAAGCGCTCGTCCTGGTGGAAGCCCC
>CADCTO010000577.1 GCA_902805585.1 uncultured Armatimonadota bacterium
CGCGCAGGACCAGGATGCGGTCGCTGAGAGCGAGCAGCTCGGGCAGGTCGGAGGAGATCAGCAGCGTCGCCATGCCTCCCGCCGCGAGCCGGCGCACCAGGCGGTACACCTCCGCCCGCGCGCCCACGTCCACGCCGCGCGTCGGCTCGTCCAGCAGCAGCACGCGCGGCTCGGCCGCGAGCCACTTGCCCAGCACCAGCTTCTGCTGGTTCCCGCCCGAGAGCGCCTGGGCCGGCACCTTCGCGTCCGGGGCGCGCACGGCCAGGTCGCGCATCAGGCGCCCGATCACCGCCTCCTCGCGGGACCCGGAGCGCAGCAGCCCCCAGCGGGCGAGCGCCCGGAGGACGCCCAGGACCAGGTTGTCGCCGACGGAGAACGGGAGCACCAGCCCCGACCGCTGCCGGTCCTCGGGCACCAAAACGACGCCTTGCGCGATGGCCGCCGTTACGGAGCCGCCGCGGAGCGGGGCGCCGCCGACCGTCACACTTCCACGGGTGGCCGATTCCACGCCGAAGATCGTCTCCGCCACCTCGGAGCGGCCGGCGCCGACCAGCCCGGCCAGCCCGACGATCTCGCCCGCGCGGACCGAGAACGAGACATCGCGGAACGCCCCCTCCCGCGACAGCCCCCGGACATCGAGGACCACGTCGCCGAACGCGGCCGCCTCGCCGGCCACGCCCGCCAGTTCGCCCAGGTTCCGCCCGACCATCTTCTCGATCAGCGATCCGCGGGTCACCTCGGCGACCGGAAGCGTGTCCACCCAGCGCCCGTCACGCAGCACGGTCACCCGGTCGGCGAGGGCGAAGATCTCGTCCATTCGGTGGCTGACGTAGAGGAAGCCGACGCCTTCCGCCTGGAGACTCCGCAGGATGCGGAAAAGGGCCTCCGTCTCGCGGTCCGAGAGCGAGGCGGTGGGCTCGTCGAGGATCAGCACGCGGCTGCGACGCGACAGCGCCCGCGCCATCCCGACCATCTGCCGTGCCGCCAGGGAAAGATCGCCCACGGGCCGCTTCGTGTCGAAGGACTCGCCCAGCCGCTCCAGCAGGGCGCGCGTCTCGCGCTCCATCCGCGCCCGGTCCAGCAGGAGCCCGCCCACTCGGCGCGGCTCACGCCCGGCGAAGACGTTCTCCTCGGCGTTCAGGTCCGGGAACGCCGTGGCCTCCTGGTGGATCGTGGCGATGCCCGCGGCCTCCGCCGCCGCGATGTCTCCACCGGGAAGCGTCACGCCGCCGACGGTCACGGAGCCGGCATCGGGGCGCACGGCGCCCGAAAGGATCTTGATCAGCGTGGATTTGCCGGCACCGTTCTCCCCCACCAGCGCGTGCACTTCGCCGGGCCGGATCGCCAGACTGACGTCTGTCAGCGCCTGGACGCCGCCGTATGCTTTGGAGATGCCTGTGGCTTCGAGGAGGGATTGGTGCATCGGTGCCGGGCTCGCGCAAAAACATCGCGCGGGGTGCGCTTAGTATTCGCGGCACGGGCACGTTTAACCTTTGTTGTCCCCGCCCTCACCCCCCTGCCCCCTCTCCCACCGCGCAGCGGGGCTCATTGGGAGAGGGGGCAGGGGGGTGAGGGCGGGGACACCGGCGGCCAAGGCCTTTGAGGTACACTGGCGCTATGGAAGACCTGTGCCTATCGGAAGAATCCGTCGCGGACGCTCTGGACCCGGCCAAGGCGCAGGGAGACGCCCCGCTGGACGTCTTGAAGTCCCGCCTGCTGGACGAGGCGGTCCGACGCTGGCGCAGCGACGGGATCAACATCATCTTCGACCCGGACGGGGCGGTGCTGTACGGGTTCGATGCAAGCGCGTCGAGCTTCTGGTTCCGCAACGATCCCCGGGGCGCCGCCCTGCAGCTGCCGCTTCGCAGGGCGGAAGAGTGGCCGCCGCCGCCGCCGGCCTGACCACGGACGCCGCGCGGTCCTGCGCTTACTCCGGCAAAAACGTCCGGCCCGGGCCAGTGCTTCACCGCGCCGGATGCGCCAGTCCCCTGCATTCTTTACCCACGTTTCGCCGCCCGGGGTGTGGATGTGGAGGGTTCCGCGCTCGCCGGTCCCGGTGTCAAATCCGTCAGACCGGCGGGGATCGGCGCCGCAAGGTGCAGCCCGGACCGTTAAGGATTTGCGTTATGCCGTCGATCGTAAGGGCGGGGGAAAGAGAGCAGCGGGGAAAACGTAGACAGCCCGCACCTGCGTACCAAAAACAAAAAAGCGGCCGCACCGCCTCTGGGTGTCGCCGCTGGCATTCGTAATTTGATTATGAAGATATTATACCATGCGTACGCACCTTCTGTCAAATGGCCTTGAGCGGCAGTGTATCTGCGCCAAACGATGCGGAAAACGTGTCGGCAGCATAGATTTCGCGTTCAAACCACAAAAACCGATACCGTGTCGCTCCGGCAGCCAGTCACCTGTCGCGGTAATGTATCTCTATTACTCGTCCAGGAAGGGTGACTCGACCCTGGCCCCGTAGCACCGCGCGAGCAGGACGGCCTGCGTCATGTCCAGGTAAACGCCGTCGAGATCGAGTCCGCGCAGGTCCACCCGCGCAAGGTTCGCCCCACGCAGATCGGCCCCGCTGAGTTTCGCGTCACGCAGATCGGCTTTTGTGAGATCGGCGTCTCGGAGGTCCGCCTTTCTGAGGTCCGCCCCGTACAGATCCGCTTCCACCAGTTTGACGCCACGCAGGTCGATGCCTTTCAGGTCCTGGTGGCGCAGGTTCACCCACGACCAGTCACCGCCCGACACCGTCATCCCGCCCAGTTCCGCCTCGACAAAGGTCGCGCCCATCAGGCGGCAGTCCTCAAAACGGGCGACGAACAGGTTGGTGCCCCGGAAGGTACTGTTGGAGAACGACGACGCGGCGAAATGGGCGGCGTTCATGCGGGCGTGGGAGAAATCGCATTCGTCGAACCGGCAGGCCTCTGCCCGCGCCTCGCTGAGCCGGGCGCCGACGAAGCGGCAGCGCGTGAACGAGCAGCGCACGAACGTGACGCCGGAAAGGTCGCGCGCGTCGAACGTCGCTTCCGTGTGTTCGGCCTCGGCCCATTCCGTCATGGTTCCTAGCTTACCCCCGGTGCGTCCCGATCCGGCGAAACGCACACCAGCCTATTTTGTGGCCGGCGCCCCCGGCGGGTCGCCCCAGTCCGGGATCTTGAGCAGTTCGCCGTCGCGCAGGGCCGACTTGTGCGCCATGATCCCCGGGGCGAAGTACCGGGCCGCTTCCCACGCGTTGATGGCCGGCGTGCGCCCGGCGGCCACGGATTCGACGAACTCGTGGACGAGGTAGGCGTGCGAGCCGCCGTGGCCACCGTACACGCCGGAGTCGCCATCGCTCCCCTGCCCGAAGGCGGCATGCACCTCGGGCGGCAGCGGATCGCGCATCTCCTCTATGGTCAGCGGCGTCGCGACGGCGCGTGTCAGCCAGTGACAGCCGTCCGCGCCGTCTCGGAAACAGCCCTCGGTCCCGAACAGTTGGAACGCTTCGCGGCCCGGGTGCCCGATGCGGCGGTACTCGGCGATGCGGACGGCAGCCCCGTTGCTGCAGCGGAACAGCGCCGTCTCGTTGCCGAACCGGTTGCCGCTCTCGGTGTCGGCGCGGAACCAGTCGTCGCCGGGAACGTGGAGGCCGACCGCCGACACCTCGGTGAGTCGGGCGCCCAGGACCGACAGCAGGCCGCCGATGGAGTGCGTGGGATAGTGCATCGGGACGCCGCCGCTCTTGCGCGGGGTCCACTGCGGGCCCCAGCGGCGCTCGGCGACGCGGCGCAGGCTGCACGTCGGCTCGTCGATGTCGTGGAAGTATTCGCCCTCGGCCAGAACGAAGTGGCCGAAGGCGCCCTCAGCGGCGCGGCGGCGGCAGTACATGGCCTGCGGCCGGTAGTAGGAGGTCTCGCCCATCATGTAGTGCCGGCCGGTGCGCCGGCAGGCGTCGATCAGCCGGTCGCACCAGTCGAGCATCTCGTCACCGCTGTCGAGCGAGATGATCGGGACGGCCGAATAGACGTGCTTCCCGGCCTCGAGAGCCTGGATCG
>CADCTO010000578.1 GCA_902805585.1 uncultured Armatimonadota bacterium
TCCTGCTGCAGCGCCAGCAGGCACGTCTTGCCCTGCCACACTGCCTTGCGGAAGCGGTCCTCCTCGTCCTCTTCGACCCAGGCGCGAAGGGGCGGCCCCAGCACCTTTTCGGCCTGTTGGAGCGCCCGCTCGTACTTGCGGTCGAAGGCGGCGCGGCCGCGGCGGTACTGGGCCTCGGAGTCGCAGAATTCGGGGTCCCAGTCCTCCCAGTACAGGAGGGGCAGCACGGCGAGTTTGACGGCGCCGCCGTCGGTAAAGGTGACGTGCAGGTAGCGGTCGTTGGCCGGCAGGAGGAAGGCCAGATACGTGTCGTCCTGCCCGGGAAAGTCCGATTCCTCGGGCTGCCAGCCGAAGGCGGCGCAGGCGGCGCGGAACGCCGCGATCTCCAGCGGCGCGTCGGCCAGGGCTCGGACGTTACGGGCGATGCGCGTGATTCCCGGCAGACGGTCCCATTCCATGCCGATTGGTTCCGTGGAACCGCGGCTTTCTCCTGCGCGCCGGCAGCCACCCCGCTTGGGGTACCCTGTTGACATCGGACCAAGGAGGTTGGCTTCATGACGGAACCGACGATTGTGCTCACCGAAGAGCAGATTACGGCGTACCATCGCGACGGGTTCCTGGCGATCCCGGCGATCACCACGCCCGAGGAGGTCGAGTGGCTGCGCGGCGTCTATGACCGGCTGTTCGCGCAGCGCGCGGGGCGCGAGGACGGCAACCAGTTCGACCTGGGCGGCACGGACGAAGAGGGGAAAGAGGCCGCGCTGCCGCAGATCCTGGACCCGAAGCGTTACGCGCCCGAACTGGCCGAGGGGCTGTTCCGCGTCAACGCGCTCGCGGTCGCCCGGCAGCTCCTCGGCCCCCACGCCGAGGCGCGCGGCGAGCACGCCATCTTCAAGCCCGCCGGGACCGGCGCCCCGACGCCCTGGCACCAGGACGAAGCGTACTGGGACCCGACGCTCGAATACAACTCCATCTCGATCTGGATACCCTTGCAGGAGGCGACGCTGGAGAACGGCTGCATGCAGTTCGTCCCGGGCAGCCACCGGAACGAGGTCCTGCCGCACCACAGCATCGGCCACGACCCGCGCGTCCACGGGCTGGAAGTGGACGCGGCCGAGACCCGGGGCGCCGTCGCCTGCCCGCTCCCGCCCGGCGGCGCGACGATCCACCACAACCGGACGCTCCACTACGCCGGCCCGAACACCTCGTCGATCCCGCGCCGGGCCTATATCCTGGGCTTCGGCCTGGCGTCCCGGAAGCGCGACACGCCCCGGCGCTTCCCGTGGAACGAGATCAAGCAGACCGCCCGGGATGCGCGTGCCCGCGAAGCGCGGGTCAAGAGCGGCGCGATGGGCTCTATGTAGTCGGCTACCTGCCTCTGATCACTTCTGCCCCGGCGGGTCGGGCTGCAACTCCCAGCGCTCCCCGAAGAAACCGGCGCCCGCCACGGCGCCGGGCGCGCGGGGTGAGGGCGGCGTGCGCACATCGATGACCGCCCAGTCCGGGAGCTTGGGCGTCTGACGGGCGTTGTTCAGGTAGTCGAACTCACGGAAGGTGAACCCGCTGTTGAGGACGACGTAACGGCGGGGGTTCAGCGGGTTCGGGTAGACGAGGACGGGCACGTGGCTGTCGGCGGAGTACGTGCGCGGGCCGACGCGCAGGCCCGCCGCCGTCCAGCGCACGGGCAACTTCGCGGCGATCCGGGCGAGGATCCGGTTGCTGCTCGGGTCGCCCCACAGGACCAGGTTGCTGTTCGCGATGTCCTGGTCGGTGATGGCCGCATCGTCCTTCACAGGCGCCTCGCCCCGGAACTGTCGGCGCCAGTGCTCGGCGGCGTGGGCGGCCTCCGCCCCGACCCACGCCCCCACGCGCGCATTCATCGGCGCGCCGGTCGGCTTGACGAACAGGAAGCGCTCCATGAACGCGTCGTCGATCGGTCCTTGCAGGCCGTGGCGCTTGCGGAACGTTTTCCCTTCGGCCACCGCCGCTGCGGGCGCGACGACGGCCCAGCGGCCGCCGGTCTTGCGGAAGCGGGCCGTCCACGCCCGGCCCGGGGCCACGGGCGGCCCGGCCAGCTTCTGCCCGTCCAGAAGGACGCTCGGCCGGCGTTTCGGGTCTAGCGGGCACTGGCCCGCCGGGAACGAGAGCGTCAGCGCGGACACATTGGGCGCCTGGACCGTGATCGTCTGCCCGTCCCTCACGTCGGCGTCAACACGGGCGCGCTCCCAGTGCCGGTCCAGCCCGTCCACCGTCACCCAGTTCATCCGGTGGTAGCGCAGCGTCCACGTCGTGAAACGGATGCGCCGGGGCACGCGGTTCCGTCCCCTGGCCGCGAAAGCGTCGATGCGCCGGTCGATCTCGACCTTGGAATCGGGGTGGTAGCGGTGCCCCGTGCCGGGGCCGACGATGTGGACCATCTCAAGGCCTTCGGCGGCCATCGCCCTGGTCATGGCGTCGGCGGCCTGCTTCTGACCGTCGTTCTCGCCGCTGTAGGCGATCGTCGGGCACTGCCACAGGTTCGCGGCATAGTCGGTGGAGTCGTACAGGTGCCACAGCTTTTGCTCGTACCAGGGGGGCGGGGTCTTCCCCGGGCCGAACACGCGCAAAAAGCCCGCCGTCTCGGAAAAGCCCGCCCCGGGCGCCGCGGCGGCCCATCGGTCGGCGTAATGGGTGGCGAACTGCCAGCAGGACGCGCCGCCCATCGAGAACCCGCGCACGACGATGCGGTCCTCGTCGATGACGTAGCGTTTCTTCACGTCGGCCAGCGCCTCGAACAGGTCCACCTCGCCCGCGAAGCGGTTCGCGTTGCAGTAGCGGCCGTACGGGTGCAGCACGAACGCGTCCGCCGGCGTGAACTGGCCCGGCGAACGCTGCCGCTGTGCGAGGAAGCTCAGTTCCGTTAGGGTCTCGCCGCGGCCGTGGAAGAATACGTCGAGCCGGTGTTTGCGCGCCGCGGCGCCCGCCCGGAACGACGCCGGGACCACCAGCCCGTACGGCTGAACGGACCCGTCGATGCGGGACACGTATGCCCGCACCACCAGACCCGTCTGCGTCGTCCACGGGGCGGTGCTGGCTTCAAGCTGCGCCGCGCGCTCCAGCCCCGCCTTTAGATGGGCCCGCGCGTCCGCCACCTCTTTGACGTTGTAGAACTCGTCGTAAACGAGCGCGTAGCGGACGGCGTTGTGGAAGATCTGCACGTCGGGCAGCAGGCCGAGCAGTGCCGGCTTCGCCTTCAGCGAGGTCCGGAGGGTCTCGATCTTCCGGCCCAGCTCCGCCACGCCGGCTTCCAGCTCGGCCCGGTCGGCAGCCGGGATCGCGACCCCGGGCGGCGGAATCCGCCGCACCGCTTCCGCCGATCTCTCGCCCTGGGCGCCCGCGGACGTCTCCAGCAGAAGGCACACGAACAACACCACCACCACCGAACGTACCAAGATACCGTTCTCCTTCGTCGTTGCGCGGGCTGCCGCCGCGCCCGTGTCGAACTCCCCGCCGATCAGGGACGGCCTAGGATCGCCTCGACCTTGTCCTTCCCGTAGGCACGTTCCGCTTCGACCCGCCAGATGAAGTGCCCGATGGCGCCTCCGGAGGTCATCTTGACGTTTTGCGGGACCTCGACCTTTGCCAACGACGTCCGCCCCTTCGTGAACAGGTGGACCGTCACGCGGGGCCGCGCGAACTCGGGCGGGGGGATACCCGGCCCGTACGCCTGACGGACGTCCACGCACCAGTCGAAGTCGAACGGCTTCCCCGCGACCGGCAGCGGTGGGTCGATGAAGCGGCCCATGCTGAACGTGTGCTCGCCGTCACCGACGACCTGAGCGAGGTTCGCGATCTCCTTTTTCGTCAGCTTCGCTGATTGTTTCAGCGCCGCTTCCAGGAACGACCGCCCGTTCTCGGGGTGCAGAACCAGCTCGAAACTACCCCCGGATGTGGTCGCCGTGCTCAGGCCTGCCAGAAAAGCGTTAAACCGCCCGGCGTCACCGCGGAAGAACCGTATCTCCCAGTAGCTGAGCCGGTCCGAACGCGAGAGCTTTTCGATGCTCGGGTGCCGGTCCAGGGCCGCCTGCACCTGCTGAAGCTGCTCCAGCGGTCCGTCCTGCCCGCGGCCGTAAGAAGGGGGGAGCGCTGCTGCCGTGAGCAGGGCCAGCATCAGGAGGTTCACACGGCAACCGCGCCGGACACGCCGCTTGGTTCGCATCGTCGTTCACCTTTCGCTCAACGGATTTGGCGGAGTTCCCGCGGAACGCGGCGAGCGGACCGCCGAACCGATAGAGTCTCGCGCACGCAAACTCCTTCGTTGTGGATGCCGGCACACGCCCGTCGTCCCGACGACGCCACCGGAAGTCATCCGGAACTGTGCCAGAAAAGCACCATCTTGTCGCCGCCGTCGAGACGACGGGCGTGCTCGGCCCACTCGGCGGCCTCGCGCCGGCGGAACGCTTCCATGAGATCTTTACGCCGGGTGAAGCGGGCACGCCGCTTCTCGTCCAGCCACGTGTTCGCGTTGCGTTCGTGCACGAAGAAACCGGCCTCCCGGAAAGCGCCCTCGAAGTCCTCCGTGAACTCGCTCATGCTGGCTATGTTGATGGTCTCGATCAGGGCGACGCCGCCGGGGCGGAGCCCGTCGAAGAAGCGGTGTGCCAGGATAAGGCGGTCCTGGTCCGTGAAGCCCTGTAGCGCACGGCTCGAATAGATGACATCGTAAGCGCCGGCGGGTGCGTGGGTGAAGAGGTCCCCGGTGATCGCGTGCAGTCGTCCCCCCGGCACGTGTTCGCGGTCTACCCGCTCCCGGCTATGCGCCTCGTTGATTTCCAGTTTGATGTCGTCACGATGGCTCTTTACTTCGTCGTATGCCGCGAAAACGGAGGCCAGTTGGTCACGGCTTAACCGTGATTGCGCGACGAACCTCGAAGCGGTAGCGGAGACGTCGATGGCGGTGACGTCGAACCCGCAGTGGGCGAAGACGTGCGGTTCGAGGGAGATGCCGTTGCCGGCAAACAGAATCCGGCGTAGCCCCCGATCCGTCAGGAAATCCCGGTGGCGCAGAGCAGCGGAGTGCGGCTCCGGACGACTCTCCCATCCCCTCCGCATCGGGTCGTCGAGGACGCGCGCCCAGTAACGCTCCCACCCGTCGCTGTTCTTCCAGTCGCGGGGAGGGGAGACGCACCGTTCGGCATCGGAGACTCTGCCCTCCAGCCACTCAAGGAACGTCACGTCCATCCGCTCCAGGCGCTCTCTAGGGGGCGCTTGCGGCGTCCAGGAGGCGATCCGGTACTCGCCGCCGTGTGTGGTGCGGCTCAAGTCGAAACAGAGGAAGCTGTCCCCCCACTTCATCGGCCCGACCCAGGCCGAACCCAGAGCGAACGGGACCAGACGTCTCGGCAGGGGCGGCCAGGCTTTCCGCTTCCTGGCTCGGACAGCCGGAAGGCTTTGCGGGGAGCCCGGAGTGACATCGAGGAAGTCAACGCCAAGTTCGGCGGGACCGAACTCCCGCAGGAAGCGCCGGTATAGTGGCGGAAGCATGATAGCCAGTTCCGCTTCCGCCGTTTCGATGTCTGTCTCCGCTGCGGGATCGGACGGCGTGAATACATCCGATACGGGAGGCTCGCGCAGGCGCCGCGCCACGTCCTCAAAGCGGCGCGACCCTTCCGCATCCGATGCCGCTTCCATAGCCTCCGTGCCTTTTAAGGATTGTGTTGAACGTCGGCCGCCGGTTCTGTCTCTGGGTATGTGGGCGCCGGCACCGGCGCCGGAGGCGGGGCGTCCAGGCGCGCGGGCGCGGCGACGTCGAGGAAGCGGCCCATGGCGCGGAACTTCTCGTAGCGGCCGGCGAGCAGGCGTGTCTTGGACAGGCGGCCGATCTCGCGCAGGTGGCGCGCGAGCGCGTCCTTGATGGCCGCCGCCGTCGCGTCGGGCCCCTTGTGCGCCCCGCCGAGCGGCTCGGGGATCACCTCGTCCACGAACCCGAACTCCCGCGCGTCCCGGGCCGTCACGCGCATGGCACGGGCGGCGTCGGGGCCGCGGGCCGGGTCGCGCCACAGGATCGAGGCGCACCCCTCCGGCGCGATCACCGAGTAGATGGCGTGCTCCAGCATCAGCACGCGGTCGGCGACGGCGATGCCCAGCGCGCCGCCGCTGCCGCCCTCGCCGATGATGACCGACACGATGGGCGTCCGGAGCACGGACATCTCGCGCAGGTTGCGGGCGATGGCTTCCGAGATGCCGCGCTCCTCGGACGGGACGTTGGCGTCCGCGCCCGGCGTGTCCACGAACGTGACGACCGGGTGGCCGAACCGGGCGGCCAGGTGCATCAGGCGCAGCGCCTTGCGGTAGCCTTCGGGGCGGGAATAGCCGAAGTTGCGCTTCTGCCGCTCCTTGAGGTCGCGCCCCTTCTGCTGCCCGACCACGACGACGGGCTTGCCGTCGAACAGGGCGAGCCCGCCGACCATGGCCCCGTCGTCGCCGAACACCCGGTCGCCGTGCAGTTCGAGGAAGTCGTCGAAGAGCAGCGGGAGGTAGTCCAGCGTGTACGGCCGGTCGGCGTGCCGCGCGAGCTGGACGTTGTCCCAGGCGGTCAGCGCCTGGAAAAAGTCGTGCAGCAGCGCGTCGCGGTTCTGCTCCAGGTCCGCGATCTCGTGCTCGACATCGCGGTTTTCGCGGTTCGCGATCTCGCGGATCTTGGCGATGTTGCTTTCGAGCTCGGCGATCTGGCGCTCGAACTCCAGAACGGTCATCGAAGCCATCAGGCCTGTCCCCTCCCGTTGCGCGACGCGGAGGCGATACCGGCGGGGTTCTTCGTATCGCCGTATCCGGCCGCTGCCTCCTCGCCGTTGCTGCCGCTCTGCCCGCCGAAGAAGGAGAGCAGGCGCGCCAGGGTGTCCTTCAGCTCTTTGCGGGGGGTGACGCGGTCGACCATGCCGCGCTCCTGCTGGAACTCGGACGTCTGGTAGCCGGGCGGCGGCTTGTGCGTCTGCGCCTGCTGGGCGACGCGCGTGCCGGCAAACGCGACGTAAGCCCCCGGCTCGGCCAGGATCACGTCCCCGAGCGAGGCGAACGAGGCGAACGCCCCGCCGGTCGTCGGGTCGGTCAGGACCACGAGGTAGGGGACCGCGGCCTCGCCGAGCTGCGCGACCGCGGCGCTGGTCTTGGCCATCTGCATCAGGCCGAAAAGCCCCTCCTGCATCCGCGCCCCGCCGGACGCGCAGAAGAGCACGAACGGCAGTTTCGACTCGATCGCCTGGTCGGCGGCGCGGACGAACTTTTCCCCGAACACGGACCCCATGGAGCCGCCCATGAACGTGAAGTCCGCGACGGCGAACACGCAGGGGTAGCCGCCGATCCGTGCCGTTCCCGTCACCAGCGCGTCGTTCCGGCCCGCGGCCTCGCGGCCCCGCTCCGCCTTGGCGGCGTAGTCGGGGAAACGGAGCGGGTCCGCGGTCGCAAGTCCCGCGTTCGTCTCGCGGAAGGAGTCGGGGTCGACGGTATACTCGATCCGCTCGTCGGCGGTCAGGCGGTGGTGGTGGCCGCAGCGCAGGCAGACCTTGAGGTCGCGCTCGAAATCCTTAGCGTACAGGATGTGGCCGCACTTGGCGCATTTGGTGAAGGCGCCCGCGGGGACGTCGGGGCTGCGCTCGTTCATCGGCTGCGGCGTTCTGCGGCGGAACCAGTCCGGCATGAATTAACTTCCTCTGTCGCCGCCGGGTCGTTCGCGTCCCGCACGGTCGCGCGCATCGGTCAGATCGGGCGCGTGGTATACTGGAGACGCCATGTCCTCCATCCAGGATCTTCGCGCCGGGATCGACGAGATCGACTCCCAGATTCTTGACCTGTTGTCCCGCCGGGCGAGCCTCGCGCAGGAGATCGGGCACTCGAAGTCTCGAACCGCGTCCCAGTTTTTTGCGCCGGAGCGCGAGCGCCAGATCTTCGCGCGGCTGCTCGAAAAGAACCCCGGGCCGCTGCCGCCCGAGGCCGTGCGCGCCGTCTTCCGCGAGATCATCTCGGCCTCGCGGGCGCTGGAACAGCCGATCTCGGTGGCCTACCTGGGGCCTCCGGGGACGTTCTCGCACCGGGCCGCACTGGACAAGTTCGGCACCTCGTCGGAGCCCAAGCCGGTTGATACTATACCCGATGTTTTTGCGGAAGTCGAGCGAGGGCGGGCGCACTACGGCGTGGTGCCGCTGGAGAACTCGACCGAGGGCGTGGTCCGCGACGCCCTCGACCAGTTCTCCAAAACCAAGCTGAAGGTGTGCGCCGAGGTGTTCGTCCCCGTCAGCCACCACCTGGCGACGCGGGCCGAGAAGCTGGGCGACGTGAAGCGCCTGTACGCGCACCCGCAGTCCTTCGCGCAGAGCCGCGCCTGGCTGCGCGACAACCTGCCCAAGGTCGAAGTCGTGGACGTCAGCTCCAACTCCAAGTCCGCGCAGATGGCCGCCCTGGACTCGGAGGGCGCCGCCATCTGCACCGACATCGCCGCCGACATCTACAAAGTGCCCGTCGTCGCCACGCACATCGAGGATTCGCCGCACAACCGGACCCGCTTCGTGGTCATCGGCCAGAACGAGCCCAAACCGTCGGGCCGCGACAAGACGTCGATCTTCTTCTCGGTCCAGCACAAGGCCGGCGCGCTGCTGGAGGCGATGGAAGCGTTCGCCCGGAACGACATCAACCTGACCATGATCGAGTCCCGCCCGACCAAGCAGATGCCGTGGGAGTACGTGTTTTTCATCGACTTCCAGGGGCACGTCAAGGACGAAGCGGCCGCGCGGGCGCTCGAACTCCTGCGGGAACAAAGCCTGTTCGTCACCGTGCTCGGGTCCTACCCGGAAGCGGACTGACGGACCGAGGGCCAGCGCCGCGCCGCGCCCGTCAGACGGGAAGAGGTGCGGGCGGCAGGGAGGCCACCGCTGCCTCGTAACAGTCGCGCAATTCGGCTTCCGCGCTGACCGTGATGCCCAGATCGCGCAACAGGCCGTCCTGGATGCTGTAAATCCACCCGTGCACTGTCAGTTCCTGCCCCCGCGCCCACGCGTCCTGTACGAGCGTCGTCTGGCTCACGTTGAGCACCTGCTCGATCACGTTCAGCTCGCACATCCGGTCGTGGCGCAGTGTGTCGTCCCCGATACCGTCCAGCAGGCTCTGGTGTTTGTGCCGCACGTCCTGCACGTGGCGGAGCCAGTTGTCGATCAGGCCCAGCTTGTCCCCGCGCAGGGCCGCCAGCACGCCCCCGCACCCGTAGTGGCCGCACACGATGACATGGCGCACCTTGAGCACGTCTACGGCGAACTGGATGACCGATAGGCAGTTCAGGTCCGTGTGCACGACGACGTTCGCCACGTTCCGGTGGACGAACAGCTCGCCGGGCAGCAGCCCTACGATCTGGTTCGCCGGCACGCGGCTGTCCGCGCACCCGATCCACAGGTGCTCCGGTGTCTGCTGACGGGCCAACTCCTCGAAGAAGTTCGGATGCCGCGCCGTCAGGTCGGCGGCCCAGGCGCGGTTCTTATCGAACAGATGCTTCAGGTTTTTCACGGGATCAGCGCCCTGCGGTCCCGGGGGCGGCGTGCGGCGGGACGCTCCGGGCGACGCCGTGGCCGTGGTCGTGGGTGTGCGCCTTGTAGTGCTCGGCGAGCAGGTCTCTGCCGAAGTCGCCCTTGAAATCGCGCCAGACCGTGTGCACGTGGTTCGCGTTGTTCTGCGTGTTGTCGTACTCGACCAGGAAGGTCGGCCCCTGTATCCGGTAGTAGTGCCCCTGTCCCGGCTCCAGACCACCGATCCAGGCGAACTTGACGCCGTCCAGACCCGCCTTGCGGATCTTTTGCAGCCGTCGCTCGGCGACGGCGCGCGGCATCATGTCCGCGTACCGGCGGATGAGGGCGATCAGCATCCCCTTCTGCTCCGGGCGCAGTTTCGCATGCGTGATCCCGCGGTCTTCCTGGACGGTGGCCTGCCGCTGTGCGCCGGTGAGGATGTCGCCGGGGGCGGGCCCTCCTAGCACGGCGACCTTCTTCTGCTCCTCGTCGAGCGACCTGACGAGCGAGCGGCCCAGGTCTTCCTCGGCCGCCAGCGGCCGCGTACCCTGCAACGCGCCCGCTGCGACGACGCGGGCCGGGTTCGCCCCCAGGAACTGCGGACTGTCCCCGATCACCTTGCCGCCGATGACGGTCCAGTTGAGCGAGATGTGGTGTCCCTCGTAGCGGCAGCCCCAGGGCGCCGCGGCCGAGGGCGTGCCGAAAACGGTGACGTAGAACAGCCCCAGATCGCGCCCGAGGTTACCGTTCTCCATCTCCCGCAGGATGGGCTCCAGCGCGCGGATCGTCTCCACGGTCTGGTAGCCCCGGGCGCTGAGGCCGGCCTTCAGCAGGTTCAGGGCCGCCTTCTGCTGCGCCTCGCTCATCGCCTTCAGGGGCACGCCCTTGCGCTCGCGGGGCACAAAATGCCAGTTCAGCCGCTCGTCGGAGTCGAAGGGCACGCCGGCTCTGGCCCGCTGCCCGGCGTCCAGGCTGGTCAGAAACGCCGTGGCGGCTTTCAGGAGGGGCGCCGTGGACGGCCTGCCGGTGGTCGCTTTCGTGGTGGGCATGCCTGGTGTTCCCTTCTTCGGTGCGGAGGCCAGTACCAGGGCCGCGGCGCAGCCGGCCGCCAGTGCGGACACGATCAAGACGAAATGCTTCATGGTTGCTTTCTGGCAGTCCCGGACGGGCGGAGCCGCGCGGTGAAATCCCGCAGGTTCCGCAGCAAGTCGCGCTGCCGCTCCTGCGCTTCGGCGCTCCGCACGGGGACCGGCTTGTGGTTCGGACCGAGCAGGCGGATCAGCCGCCCGTGGTCGAAGTAGAATCGGCTCTGCTCCGTCCGCGCCACTTTGGCGGGCCCCTCTCCGGCGTCGGGGCTCCCGACGGGATGGACGTAGTGGGATACGGTGCGCAGCACGAAAAACAGGCGGCCGTCCCACAGGTAGAACTCCTCGACCGCGTACCCGGACTCGCCGAAATAGGTGGCGACCACCTTGCGCAGCGTGGGACCGGAATAATAGCCGACGAGTGTGCCGCCTTCGAGGGAGTAGCCGGGCAAATCGCGCTCGACCTTCTTGTAGCGCTGGACGTCCCGATTTACGGCGGCATACCGCGATCGTATCTTGCGGACGGCGCTATCGGTTTCGCCGCTGGAAACGGGAGCCGCCGGCCCGGTGAGGCAGAGGAGGAACAGAAAACCTGCTGTCGTGACTGATGGTCGGGTGGGCCGCATGCACCCCTAAGATACGCCACGCAGCACCCAACCCCCTGCCTGGCTTCACTCTTTGACGAGGCGGAGTATCCTGGACTCGGCGGGCGCCAGATCGATCCGGAGCGTGGATCTGGCGGACACGACCTGCTGTGTCCACAGGTCGCGCACGCGGTAGGACGCCGACGGGTCGAGGCCCAGGCGTGCCAGATCCAGCGCTTTCTGTGCCCGGCGGCTGCCGTCGTAGTTGAAGACGGCGATAAGGAGCGACTTGCCGTCCCGGCGCACGAAGACGTCGGCGGCCTTCCCCCCGGTATCGCCCTCCACGGGGCGGAAGGTGCGCCCGGTCCGCGCAAGGGCGTTGATCTGCGGGTTCGTCAGCAGCGTCAACGCCCGGTCGCGCGCTTTCGGGTCGGTGAGGTCGTCGCTGTCGAGCAGGACGGTCCCGGCGATCACCGCCGAATGGAGCCGCGTGCGGGCTTCCGCTTCGGAAGCCGTCAGGACGATGTGGTCGGGGTCGTTGAAGCGATACAGCGTGTCGTTGATCCACCAGCCGTAGGTCAGCGCGTTGAGCATGTACTCCGAATCGTTGAGCGAGCCGAAGGCGTCGCAGGAGATGCGGCGGCTGTGCGCGTAACCCGACGGGAACAGGGGCGCGATGGAAAGGTTGATGAAAAACGGCCTCCCGATCTTGCGCGGGTCCAGGGCGGCGACGATGCGCCGCATGCCGAGCGCGTAGGCGGCGGTGCCGGTCGTGATGCGCGGGTCGTGGTGGGCCCCTTCCAGAGCGCCGGCGTTGATGAAATCGAGCTTCACGAAGTCGAAGCCCCACGTCACGAACCGTTCCATCTGCCAGTCGATGCGCCGCAGCGTGCCGGGGTGCGAGGGGTCGAGGGGTCTGCCGCCGTCCAGCTTGGGCAGCGGTTTGCCGGAGGCGTCCTTGAGCAGGATGTCGCCGTACGTGTACCGGTCGCCGGTGCCTTCGACGCGTCGGTCCAGGTCGTCGCCCCAGAACGTGAACGGTGTCCAGTAGATGCCCGCCTTCTGGCCGTCGGCGTGGATGCGGCGCACCGCCTCGGTAAGCTGGGCCGCCGTCAGCCGGTCCCAGAAGGAATCCAGGTTGATGTACACGCGTCCGCCGTTGTGAAAGCCGCGCGGCTGCAATCGTTCTTTGAAGAACCGGGACGCGGCCAGATAACGGTCGAAATCGACGTTCTCTTTGTAGGCGGCCCAGCTGTTCCAGCCGAACGGCACGCCGCCCGTCCAGGGCAGCGGCGGCGCGAGCGCGGCGTTGGCCTTGCCGAACGTTTCCATGCCCTCACGCCAGTCGTTGAAGAAGCCGACGAAGATGCGGGGAGAGGGGATCGTCCTGCCGGAGACGAGCCCGTGCGGCTGGCTGTCGCGCGTCCACTGCCCCGCCGCGCCGCCGAAGACGCGGAGTTCGCCGACAGTTCGCCGGCCGAATCCGCCCATCGCGATGCCGGACTTCCACAGGTCGTGGGTGACCGAGCCGAGGACAAAGCCGTGCCGGCTGGCGTTGTCGTAGAGCGCCGTGACCTCGTGGCTGCTCGTGGTGTACTCGGAGTTGTAGCGCACGAACCCGTCGTTGTCGTAGGGGACGAACAGCGCGCGCGGTTTGTCGCCGGCGTCGAGGTGCGCGCCGGCGTTCGGGACACGAGCGGGGTCGCAGACCAGGGGCGCGACGTAGTTAGAGGCGACCGGAGTCGGGCTGACGATCTCCACGTCCACGAAGCAGAACGGGCGGTCCTCGTACACGCGGAAACGTTGCCGCAGGGTGGGCCGCCCCGGGGAGCGATGATGCACGACCACCTGCAGCCCTTTGCCGGACTTGTCCGAGATCTTCGTGGCGTCCCCGGGTGCGGATCGGTGTTGCGGGTACTCCGACGCCTTGATCTCCGTCCCGTCCGCCAGACGGGCCGCGCAATCGGCTCCGCGGATTGCCGTCCCGCCGGCCCACCGGTAGTCGCTCCGCCCGGTGGTCAGGCTGCACTCGACGCGCAGGCGCGGGGCCACGATCTGGAGATTCCCGCCGCTGCGCCGCAGTTCCACGGCGGCAGACGCGTCGGCCGGCGAAAGGGTGCCCAGAGTCGCGAGGGCCGCGACGATCCGTGCCGTCCCCACGAAGATTTTTCTGCGTTGGTCTGCCATTGTTGCGTAGGAGGGCAGCGCCCGCACGTACGTACGTACGGCCACGGCACGGGCACTCGCCTTTAAGGTACCCGGAACCGGGTCGAGGCGTGCTTGCTTCCGTCGAGGCGGGAAGGCGCTCTTGAGGCGCGTGGATAATACTACGGACGATACGCCGGCTATCGGGACTTCCATTGTCCGGCGACACAAGAGGGAACCTATTGCGAAGAAACGGGCTCTGGTTGAACCTGTTACTCACCCTGATCTGCGCCATTAGCGCACACGCACACGCGCACGCAGCCGACGGCAACCCGCTGGACGGACTGGAGCGGCTTAAATCCTACGAGACCCGCCGGTCGGCCTCGACGGACCCGGACCGGCGCAACGGCAACGCGGACGCCCGCCCGATCGCCCCCGGAGCGACCGTCGTGATCGCGGACCTGCAGGGACCCGGCGTCATCACGCACATCTGGAATACCGTGGCGGCTAAAGACCGTGGCTATTCCCGCTTGCTGCGGCTGCGCATGTACTGGGACGGCGAGACGGAGCCGTCTGTGGATTGCCCGCTCGGGGACTTCTTCGCGGTCGGTCACGGGATCGACGCCCCGGTCGCCTCCGCGCCGGTGCAGGTCAGCTCCGCCGGGCGTGCGCGCAACTGCTACTGGCCCATGCCGTTCCGCCGCTCCGCACGCGTCACGGTCACCAACGAGGGCCGTGAGCCGGTGGGGGCTCTGTACTGGTACGTGGACTGGCGCAAGGAGCAGAAACTCCCCGGAGATACGGCGTACTTTCACGCGCAGTACCGGCAGGAGTTCCCGACGCCTCCGGGCCGCAACTACGTCGTGGCGGATATCACGGGCCGGGGCCATTACGTCGGCACCGTGCTGAGCGTGCGCGCCCATGGCGCGGGCTGGTGGGGCGAAGGCGACGATTTCTTCTTCATCGACGGCAAGGCGGAGCCTGCCCTGCAGGGCACCGGAACGGAGGACTATTTCTCGGACGCCTGGGGCGTGTTTCCGCACACGGGCCCTTTCTACGGCACGACCGTCTGGGAGGGCAACGAGGCGGTGGGCGGGCACACCACGGTTTACCGGTGGCACGTGCCCGACCCGGTCACGTTCCGGAAGTCGCTGCGGCTCGAACTGGAACACAAGGGTGTAGCGTCGAACCCCGATGGTACGATCCGGACGCACTTCGGGGACCGCATCGACGACTTCTCTTCCGTAGCGTTCTGGTACCAGACGGAGCCGCACCGGCCGTTCCCGCAGATGCCGGTCGGCCACGCGCGGTTGTATCACGCTCCCGAAAACACGGTCGAGGGTGAGTCCCTTCTGGGCAGTGCCACGGTGTCGGCCGGTGTCCTGGAGCGACAGGATCTGCCCGGCCTGAGCGGCGGCGCCCAGCTGTTCTGGAAGCCGGAAGCCGCCGGGCAGACGCTCACCGTGCCTGTGGAGGTGAAGGAGGCCGGCACCTACGACCTGACCGTGTTGCTCCCGCGCTCCTGGGACTACGGGACCTACCAGGTGGAACTGGACGGCCGGGCCGTGGGAGGCCCACAGGACCTGTACGCGGCCGTCCTTACCCCCAGGGAGGTGTTCGTCCCGGGGCAACGTTTGGCGGCGGGACGCCACCTCCTCCGCTTCGTGAACAAGGGCCGGAACGAGAAATCGCCGGGGCATTACTTCGGGCTGGATGGCGTGGTGCTGACTCCGCGACGCGCGCGGTAGCACGACGGCCGGTTATTCAGGCGAGGCTCCAAGCCACCCATGGACAGGACGAAGGTCGGCGGGGAAGGCCGGCGGTGGACCCGGCGGGCGTTGCTGCGGCGCGCCCTGTGGGGGACCGGGGGCGCGGTCTCCGCGACGGCAGGCTACGCGGCCTTCATCGAGCCGTCCCTGCCCCGGCTTTCGCGCGTGGACGTAGTGCTGCCGGACCTGCCGCTGGCGCTCGACGGGTTGCGGGTCGCCCTCCTGTCCGATCTGCACGCGCAGGCCGGGTTCCCGGCGGCGAGGCTGCGGCCCGCGCTGGCGATGGCGGCGCGGGAGCGCCCCGACCTGGTCGCGCTGACGGGCGACTACACCAACAACCAGGCCGATCCGGAGGCCGCGTACCTCGCCGGCTGCCTGGAGGAACTCGGGCGTCTCCGGGCGCCGCTCGGCGTGTGGGCCGCCTTCGGCAACCACGACTTCCCGCCGCTGCGGCGCGGAGACTTGAACCGTGACCCGCCGCGCGAGCCGTGGGAACGACACGGGATCGCGCCGCTCCTCAACGAGGCGCGGCCTGTGCGCGTGGAAAGGGCGACGCTGTGGATCGCGGGCCTGCGCTCGGCGCTGATGCGCCCGGTCCATCCGCGGGAGGTGCTCCGCGACCTCCCGCGGGCGGACGCCCGCCTGTTGCTCTGGCACGAACCCGACCGCGCCGACGAATCGGCGCGGGAGGGGGCGACGCTGCAGCTTTCCGGGCACACGCACGGCGGGCAGGTGCGGCTGCCGGGCGTCGGGGCGCCGGTCCTGCCCCCGCAGGGGAGGCGCTACCCCGACGGCCTGTTCCGCGTCGGCGGCATGCCGCTGTACGTCACGCGCGGCGTCGGCATGCTGCCCCCGCTCGTCCGCCTCAACTGCCCGCCCGAAGTCGCGCTGCTCACCCTGCGGCGCGGGGGAGCCAGTACGAGCCGTCGTGACCCATGAGAATTGAGATGCGCGCGTGGCGGGAGCAGGGGAAGTGGAGGCGAGCGGGCGTGAACCCGCCTTGTAGCGGGGGCGAGGTGCTACGGGGTATCGGCCGCGGGAGCGAGCGCCGGGGACCACCAGGGGTTGCTGAACAGGGCGGTGAGGTGCGGGCCGGGCGCGGCGGCCGGGTCCACGGCCCGCACCACCGAGGTCGTGGTGTCCGCCACGAAGGCGAGTTCGGTCCTCTCGCCGGCGCGCAAGGAGACGCGCACCGAAGCGCGCTCCAGGGCGGGTGAGGCCAGCGCGGCCGCGCGCGCCGCCTGGACGGCTCCGCGCAGAACCCGCTCACGAACGGCGCCGGGCGCTTCGGCGGCGGCGTCGCCGACGGGCGCCGCCGCGGGCACGATCAAAACAAGAAGGACGTGCGCGGAGCGCGGGTCTACCTGCGCGTCCGTCACCACCGTTTCCGGCGACAGCGCGCGGCGAACGGCCTCCAGCAGCGTGGCGTCGCCGCTGCCGCCGGCGTCCGGGACGGCCGGCGGGGCCGTGGAGCCGGGCGCCGTG
>CADCTO010000579.1 GCA_902805585.1 uncultured Armatimonadota bacterium
TCGACGCTCGTGCCGGCGGGCAGGACCACTACTTTCAGCGTCCACGCTCCAGCCAGGTTCTTGCCGTGAGCCATGGTCGCTATAGTTCTTTTCATTAGCGTTGCAGAGCCGCCCTGACCGGTGGGATACTGAGGCATGAACCCGTACTCGCTCGATCTGCGCGAGCGCATCGTCGCCGCCGTGCGGCAGGGGCAGGACCAGAGCGAGGTGGCGCGGCGTTTCGCCGTCTCCTCGTCCACGGTCAGCCGCTACATGGCCCACAGCAGGCATCGCGGGACGCTCGCCCCGAAGCCGCCGCCCGGAGCCAAGAGGAAGATACCGGAGGCCGTGGCGGCAGCGCTTTCGGAGCGGTTGGTCCAGCGGCCCGACGCCAGCATCGCGGAGTGCCAGGCGTGGCTGGCGCAGGCGCACGGCGTGAACGTGTCGCCCGCGACCGTCCACCGGGCGGTCCGCCGGTCGGGGTTCACGCACAAAAAAAGAGCCTCGTCGCCACCGAGCGCGACGACGAGAGGCGCAGGACCTGGCGCCAAGCGCTCGCGGGAGTGACCCCCGCAAGGCTCAAGTTCATCGACGAGTCCGCCTGCCACCTGGGCCTGACCCGCCTGTACGGCTGGGCGAAGTCGGGCCAGCCCTGCGTCTGCGGGGTCCCGGGGAACACGGGGGAGCGGCAGAGCGTGGTGGGCCTGTTCTCGGTTCTGGGGATGGAAGCGCACGCGGTCGAGCCGGGTTCCCTGACCGGCGGGACGTTCTGCGCGTTCCTCGAAACCCACGTCGTGCCGCGCCTCGCCCCCGGCGACTGGCTGGTCGTGGACAACGCCCGCTGCCATCTGGTCAAGAAGGTGAAAGAGCTGGTCGAGGGGGCGGGGGCGGTCCTGGTCTACCTGCCCGCGTACTCGCCGGATTTCTCGCCCATCGAGTTGGCGTGGCGCAAGGTCAAGGCGCACCTGCGGGCGGCCGGGGCGCGCACGAGGGAGGCGCTGCACGGAGCCATCGCCGAGGCGGTCAAGCGCGTGACGGTCGAGGAAGCCAAGGCGTTCTTCGCCCACTGCGGCTACTCAGCCAAGGAAGCCCAAGCCCAACAACATTGAGAAGGACTATAGAGCGGCGGGACCTCTTCAGCTATGCGCGTCCCGGTCAGCCGCAAGCACGTCCCCTGTCTCACTTGTACGCGCGTTCCAGATCGATAGCGTTCGAGGAGCAGGGCGGGCCGCCATTCCTTT
>CADCTO010000580.1 GCA_902805585.1 uncultured Armatimonadota bacterium
CAGTTGACGATCATCCCGGCCGGCCCGAGCCGGAGCCACAGGAAATACAGGCCGGGCTGGTCAAGGATTGCAAGCACCTTGCCGAACAGGACGTAGACGTGGCACCGCCCCTCCTCGACGATGGTGTACAGGCCGAAGGCCCGCGTCAGCCCCGCAAAAATCGGCATGGCGATGAAGAGCCCGACGAACGTGATCAGCGCGTTGACGAAGAAATCGCTCATAATCTGCCTCCCGGGACTTCCACGAACGCCTGCCGGGCCCGGCTGTAGAGCTTGAGCCGGACGTTGCGCAGGTACGACGGCAACGCGTCGGGACCGTTCTTCTTCAGCTCGCCGAGTTGACCCGCGAGAGCCCGGAGCGGTTCGACCTCCGCCTGGGCGTTCAGCGTCTCGATCTCCACGGCGCGCTTGGACTGGACGATCTTCTGGTCCGCCGCGGCCTGTGCGAGGCTGATGTCCGACGACACGTGGTTGTGCGCGGTGTTGATGGCCGCCAATGCCGATTCCACCTCGGCCGGCGGGTCGATGCCGGTGATGAGCGACGCGTCGAGCGTGATGCCGTAGCGGGCTACGGAGGACAGGCACTCGCGCTCCATGTGCTCGTTCAAATCCCGCAGGTTCTTGCGCAGATCGTTGATCGACACGCCCGACACGATGCTCGCGTCGGCGGGCTGCGACCCCAGAATGGCGCTGTCGCCCGCGACGCGCTCCGGGGCTTCAAAGTTGGCGATGCGCTCGCGCAGGATCGAGATGAAAAAGCCCATCACGTGCACGAAAGGACGCTTGACGCCGAACAAGTAGGCGTACAGGTTCCGCTCGGACACGCGGTAGCGGATCTGCCCGACCAACCCGGTGTTCAACTGGTCCTTGGTGACCGCTTCGAGCACTTCGCCGCCGCGGTTCGCCGCCGGCTGTTCGAGGTCGTGCGCCATGTTCATGGTCTGGGTCGCGATGGACACCTTGTAGATCCGCTCCCAGGGCCATTTGAAATACGGCCCGCCGGCCGGGATGACACGCACCTGCGGGTAGGCATACCGCTCCCGCTCCTCGGGCCGCAGGTGGTCGGCGATGGGGTCGTCCAGGGTGGTGACGTCGGGGATGCGCTCGGCACGCCCGAAGATCGTCTTCACGGCCCGCTCGTTCTGGTCGACCGTGTACAGCCCGGCCACGAGGTAGCGCACCAGGAACCAGGCGATGAAACCGACCACGACGCCGGCAAAAACAGACATGGTTGGGATACCCTCCTTCCCGGGGCCCGCGTCGGGCCCGGGACTTTCGTCGTCAGGGTGCGGGGGCCGATCCCACGCTTACGTCCCGCTCCTCCTCCATCTGCCGTACCCTCGCCTCCAGCGCCTGCGCATAGGCGCGTGTCTGTAGGTGGGCGTTGGCCGCGAAAAAGAAGGTCATCGGCAGGAAGCAGATGAAGGCGGGAATCCACGCGCCCGAGTTCGGGAGCGCACTCCACGTGACCAGGCTGATCGCACTGAGCGCGACGGCAAACGCGAACGGCAGCCAAACGGCAATCGGGGTCAGTTTCATTTGGGCGATCCCTCCCGGGATCGAATTCCGGCGGGCCCGCAACGCTCAGGCCGTACCCATCAGACCGTCGAACGCGGTTTTGGTTGCCGCGCTCACGTTTCCGGCGTCAGGCGGCACGAAAAGCGGAGGGTTGGCTGATCTAAGGCGGCGGAGTCCGTGCACCGCCGGCAAGCCTCCTCGCTAGTGCAGTATAGCACGTCTTGCGGCCAATGCCCGCGCGCGGCGGGCGGCTGCCGCAGGATGGGCCGCGCGGCGCTACGGGTCGCCCGGGTGCGTCAAGGCGCCGTTCCCGCGCAGCCACGTTCCTTCAGGGCGCCGCCTCCGCGCCGCGGAGTATCCGCTCGATCTTCCGGTGTGGGGAGCGTTGCGCGAACGCCAGGGCCGTCATTCCTCGCGGAGTGCGGGCCCGTGCATCGGCGCCGCCCTGGAGCAAGGCGCGCACCACCTGCACGTACGGGCCTTCGGCACCGGGCAGGACCCCGTACTTCAAATCGCTGGTCGCGCAGTGCAGCGCCGTGAACCCGGACCGGCTGCGCCGGTTCACGTCGGCGCCCGAAGCGAGCAGGGCCCGCGCCACGGCGGGCCGCCCGCGCCAGGCCGCCTGCATCAGGGGCGTGCGGAAATCCGGCCCTCCGGTTCCGTCCGGGTCCGCCCCGTGGGCCACCAGCGCCCGGACCATCCCCGGCTCGGCGGCGAAGTACAGGGGCGGGTAAGAGCGGAGCCGCCGAGACCGCGCTAATTGTACCAGGAGGGGCCAGGCGCGCGGATCGATAAAGGTCTGCTTATCGAGCGAGCCCCACATCACCTGCCCATCCGACGGCATGACGTTGGGGTCCGCGCCCCGGCGTAGCGCCGCCTCTGCCGCGGCGACGTCGCCGCGGCCCACCGCCTGCCACAGAGCCTGTTGGACACGGGCACGGCGGGCGGCGCCCATTTGTACTTGCCCGAAGGTGACTCCAAGCGCGGCCGTCAACAACAGAACTGCAACGACAATGAACCTTCGCCGGCCGGGTGTCATTTGCCCCTCCCTTTCCACGCCGGTTCGCCCCACCAAAGCAGCACGCGTCCCCGTGCTCCTCTTTTTGGTGAAGTGTCTGTTGATTCGCTGACAGGCTCCCCTGCCCCTCTCCTTCCGGCTGGCGCCTGGAGAGGGGAAGGGGGCGAGGTACCTTACGCTCGCGTACGTAGCGCCCATACGGCGGCTATCGTCAGCGACGCGATCGTCCCCACAGCCGCCCCCAGCGCGTTCCAGTCGACCTGAAATACCGTGGCTTCCATGCTGGTCATGGTCACCACGCCTGGGATAGGACTTACTGACATCGGGGGCGGGGCGGGGAGCCGCGACGCCTGTTTGGGGAACGCGGTCACGGTCACGGCGACGGCAGCCACTCCGGCGAGAATCGCCAATACCTGGTTTCGGTTCATGTCTCGTCCCCCTCGACGCCGCAGACGCCGCGCCATGCGTTCATCCGCGGCCCCTTCGCAGTCCGCACGGGCGTATTCTACCGCAATTGCTTGCTCGCTCCGTCCCGCCATGTGCCGCCGAAAGCGTGTCAAGCCTGGGCGGTCCCCTGCAGCGCGCAGGGAAACTACCGCCGGGTGTCGAACGGGCCGGAAGACGCGCGGCGCTAGGGCATTCCCCGGTGCCGCGCCCAACGAGAGGTTTTCATCATGGCACGCATCCCGATTGCATTGCAGCTCTATTCCGTGCGCGAAGACGCCGCCCGCGACCTGCCCGGCGTCCTGAAAGAAGTGGCCCGCATGGGGTACGAGGGCGTGGAGTTCGCCGGCTACTACGGCCACGACGCCGCGACGCTCAAGTCGATGCTCGACGACCTGGGCTTGAAGGTGGCCGGGACGCACGTGGGCATCGACACGCTGCTCGGCGAGGAGTTCGACAAGTCGGTCCAGTTCCACCAGACGCTGGGGAACCGGTTCGCCATCGTGCCGGGCCTGGCCGAGTCGCGCCGCAACTCCCGGAACGCCTGGCTGGACACGGCCCGCACGATGAACGAGATCGCGGAGCGCCTGAAGCCGCACGGGATCCAGACGGGCTACCACAACCATTCCATCGAGTTCACCGAAATGGACGGCGAACTGCCGTGGGACACGTTCTTCGCCAACACCCGGCCTGACGTCGTCATGCAGTTCGATACGGGCAACGCGATGCACGGGGGGGCAGAAGCCCTTCCCTTCCTCCAGCGCTACCCCGGCCGTGCGACCACGGTACACCTCAAGGAGTACGCCGCCTCGAACGACAAGGCCCTGATCGGCGAAGGCGACGTGCCGTGGAACGACATCTTCGCGACCTGCGAATCGACCGCCGGGACCCAGTGGTATATCGTGGAGCAGGAGAGCTACGCTTACCCGCCGATGGAGTGCGTCGAGCGCTGCCTCCAGAATCTGAAGGGGATGGGGAAGTAAGGCCACCTATCCCCCCTGCCCCCTTCCCTGACAAGCCCTCCGGGAG
>CADCTO010000581.1 GCA_902805585.1 uncultured Armatimonadota bacterium
ATGAACGTGGATTTGCCGGCGCCGGAGGGGCCCATCAGGGCGACGAACTCGCCGGCCTCGATGGCGAGCGTGATGCCGAGCAGCACCGGCACTTCGAGGTCGCCGTTCTTGTAGGATTTGGTCAGGTCGCGGGTCTCGATCAGCGGCATGGATGGTTGTCCTCCTATCCCCCCTGCCCCCTCCCCTGGGAGGGAAGGGGGAGCCAGCGGCGGAAGGCTCGCGAGTTGCACCGGTTCTGGTCGCTGGTAAGGCGTTCGCGCGGAGCATCGCCCGCCCCTCGCCTGTAGCTCCCCCTTCCCTCCCAGGGAAGGGGGCAGGGGGGATAGGTTACTCGTACCGCAGAGCGACGATCGGGTCGAGCCGGGCCGCCTTCTGGGCGGGGTAGAACCCGAAGAAGATGCCCACAGCGGCCGAGAAGCCGAACGCCAGGATCATCGGTGCGAGCGTGATGACGGTGGCGGACTCTTCCGACAGGCGCGGCAGCAGGGTCGCGATCCCGATGCCCAGCCCGATGCCGATGATCCCGCCCAGGATCGACAGCACCACGGCCTCGATCAGGAACTGCAGCAGGATGTCGCGCCGCTTGGCCCCGATGGCTTTTCGGACGCCGATCTCGCGCGTGCGCTCCGTCACCGACACGAGCATGATGTTCATGATGCCGATGCCGCCGACCAGCAGCGACACGCCCGCGATGCCCGCCAGGAGCGCCGTGAACGTGTTCTGCGACTCCTCGGCGAACTCGGCGACCTCGCTCTGATTGCGGATGATGATCGTGGACGGGTCGCCGGGCTTGACGCGGTAACGCTTGCGGAACAGCTCGTCGATCTCCTGCGCGGCCTGACCCATCTTCTCCTCGGAAACGGCGCTGGCGCAGAACGAGCGCACCGGCAGCCAGGAGAAGATGCGCTTCTGCGCGGTCGTGGCGGGCACGGCGACCATGTCGTCGTTGTTCATGTTGCCGCTCTGGCCCTTGGGCGCGAACACGCCGATGCAGCGGATGCCGATGTTGTTGACGCGGATCAGCCTGCCGACCGGGTTCTGGCCGTCGGGGAAAAGCTGGTCGTATACGCTGGCACCCAGGATCACGACCTTGGCCCGCTTCTTGACCTCTTCCGGCGTGAAGAAACGCCCCTGCGCGATCTTGTAGTTACGTATCTGGGGCCAGTTCGCCCAGACGCCGAAGACCTCCGTGCTGGTGTTCTGGTTGCCGGCCTTGATCTGGGCGGTGCGCCGCATCTCGGGCGAGACCGCCTGGACGGAGGGCGCGCTTTCAGGCGTGACGGCCTCCAGGTCTTCGAGCTTCATGCGGTTCCAACTGCCCGCCGCGCCGCGCACCGCCCCGATGCGCGAGCGTTCCGGCTCGACGAGCAGCAGGTTCGTGCCCAGCGACTGGATCTGCGCCAGCGTCCGCTCGCGCGCGCCCTCGCCCAGCGCGATCATCGCGATGACCGCCGCCACGCCGATGATGATGCCGAGCATGGTGAGCGCGGCGCGCATCTTGTTCGCGGCCAGCCCCTGGAGCGCCACGCGGATGTTTTCGGTGGCCGGCATGTTGCCGCCGACGTGCTCGCGTTCCACCGGAGCGGGCCGCCGTTCCGGCTCGGGACGGAGGGGTGGGGGTGTTGTGGTGGTACGCTCACGCTCGGGCGCGCGCCGCTCGCCGGGCGTCGCCGGACGCGGCGGCGCTACTGCCGCCCACACCTGCTGGTTCCGATCCATACTGCTTCCTTTCACCCGGATCTCCGCCCCCCCGTTCCCTGGGGCGTCAGAGACTCATCCTACCGGCCGCCGAAGCCGCCGCCGCCGCCGAGACCGCCGGGACCGCCCTGACCGCGCGCGCCGCCGCCGCCGGGACCGCCCCCCTGACCGCCGGGGCCACCACCGCCACCGCGCCGCCCGCCACCGGGACCACCGCCCTGTTCGCCGGGGCGGATCGTCTGCGTGACGACCTTCTCGCCCTCTTCCAGGCCGGACACGATCTCCACCTGATCGTTGGTCTCCAGACCGGTGCGCACCTCGCGCGCCTGCGGCTTGCCGCCCACCAGCACCTCGACCGTTTTCTTGCCCCGCTGGTCCTTGACGGCGCGGGACGGTACGACAATCGCGTTCTTCTTTTCTGCGACGATGAATTCGCACTCGGAGTTCAGTCCGGGCCGCAGGCGCTTGTCGGGCTTGAGGATCTCGACCTGCGTCTTTATGGTGGTCACGTTCTGGTCGGTCGTGCCGCGGGGGTCGATCCGCCGCACGCGTCCCTGGAATTCTTCGTCCGGATAGGCATCCAGCGTGACCGTCACGTTCTGCCCGACCGCGACGCGGGCGATGTCCGCTTCGTCGACGGCGGCGTCCACGAACACGCGTGACAGGTCGCCGAGCTGGACGATGGACGTGCCTTCCGAGTTGAACGACTGGCCCGACGTGATGATGGTGCCCTGCTCGACGTACTTCTGCAGGACGACCCCGGCGCGCGGCGCGCGGATCGTGGTCGAATTGAGCTGGACCTGGGCGTTCTGGAACTGGGCCTCCGAGCGCGCGATCTGCGCCCGGGCCGTCTCGATGTCGCCCGCCCGGATGTTGATCTGGGCGGCGTTCGCCCGCGCCGCCCCCAGGGTCGACTCGGCCTGCGCGAGGGCGGCGCGCGCGTTCGCGACGTCGCCGCGCCGGATCTCGTCCTGCACGCGCTGCGTCTGGGCGGTGCGCAGGTTTTCGCGCGCCTCGTTGACCTGGGCCTCCGCGGCGGCGATCTGCGCGTTCTGGCTGGCGCCGATGGTCTGCGCCCGCGTCCGCGCGGCCTGCGCGTTCGCCAAAGCGACGTCCCGCTCGGTCCGCGCCGCGTCCACGGTCGCCTCGGAGACAAAGCCTTTATCCAGCAGCTGCTGCTGGCGGCGCAGGTTCACCTCGGCGTTTTTCAAGCTGGCTTCGGCGGAGGCGAGGGCGGTGCGCGCTTCGGAACGCGCCTGCGGGTCTCCGGCGCGCCGCAGCTGGTTGAGGTTCTGCTCCGCGCGCCGGAGGCCGGCCTGCGCCTGCCGGATCGCCGCCTGGGTGAGCGTGGGCTGTGCCTGCGCCTGTCGCTGGGCCTGCCGCAGTCGGGAGCGGGCGGCCTGCACGGCCGCCTCGGCCTCCACGATCGCGGATGCCACGGTCAGGCGCTGGAGCGCGAGCGTGTCGCGCGCCTGCCCGACGCGCGCCCGCGCCGCGGACACGTCCGACTGGGCCTGGTTGTAGGCCGTCTGTGAATCGGTCGGGTCGATGCGCGCGATCAGGTCGCCGGGCTTGACGATCGTCCCGACCTCCACGGCCAGCAGCTTGACCTCGCCGCCCGCCCGGGACTTGATGTCGACCGTCGTCAGTGGCTGCACGATGCCTGTCGCGGAAACGGTTTCGCGCAGGTCCTGCCGCTCCACCTCCGCGGTGCGGTACGTGACCTCCTGCGCGCCCGAGCCACGCGTCAGCGCCCATCCGCCCAGTCCGAGAACGAACAGGACGCCCAAGGCGAGAAGGATAATTTTCCGTTTATTCATATGAAAGTATAGTACCGCGCTCCGGGAAAAGGTTCCAACTATCTGTCTCCCCGGCCCCCGTGGGGGCCGGGAAACACGGGCTCATTGGAGGAGCCTGTCGGCCTGCCCGACGGCGCGCGCGAGCCGCGCGTCGCCCTGGTAGAAGTCGTAGACGGCCTGGACGAAGGCGCTCTGGGCCTCCGCGAGCTGCGTCTGGGCGGTGATCACGTCCACGATGGTGCCCAGCCCCTCGCGCCGCGACTCGATGGCCGCCTCGTAGTTGACCTGCGCCGCCCGCTGCGCCGCCTCGGCCGCGGGCAGGGTCGCCCGCGCCTGCGCCAGGTCGCGCCAGGCCTGCTCCACCTCCACGGCGACCTGCTGGCGCAGCGACTCGACGCGCGCCTCGCTGCCGCGCACCGCCGCCTGGCTTTCGCGCACCCGGGCCCGCGAGAGCCCGGCGTCGAAGAGCGGATAGGAGACCTGCGCGCTGAT
>CADCTO010000582.1 GCA_902805585.1 uncultured Armatimonadota bacterium
GCAGTACCACGTTCTGCGGCAGGCCGGGACGGAGCGCGCCTTCACCGGGAAATACTGGAACCACAAGGGGAACGGCGTCTACGCCTGCGCCGGCTGTGAACAGGAGCTGTTCGACTCGGACACCAAGTTCGAGTCCGGCTGCGGCTGGCCGAGTTTCTTCGCCGCCCTCGACCCGGACAAGATCGAGTTCATCGAGGATAAGAGCTTCGGCATGCGCCGCGTCGAGGTGCGCTGCCGGCGGTGCGGCGGCCACCTGGGGCACATCTTCGACGACGCCCCCCAGACGCCGACCGGCCAGCGCTTCTGCATCAACTCCGTCAGCATCGACTTCAAAGAGAAGGCGCCGGCGGCCCCCTAACCCCCTTCCCGTCGCGGGAAGGGGGTGGCTGTCACGGGTTCGGCTACGGGTCAGCGCGACACAGCACACGATCACTGCCCCAGGCACCCCCTTCCCGTCGCGGGAAGGGGGAAGGGGGGTTAGGAGGCCGCCCCGCCCATGGTCGCTTCCTGCGCGCCGGTGGTCTTGCCCCGCGCCGCCGCACTGTCGTCATGGAACAGGTAGTTCGACGACGTCGGGTCGAGCGCACCTTCAGGGGCCTCGTTCACCATTTCCGCGAAGTGGTCGAGGTCCGCCTGAAGCTTCTTCTCGAAGCGCTTGCCCGCTCCCAGATGCTCCACGACGTCGCCCAGGACGCCCGCGGGCGGGTTGTAGTTGATGACCACGTGGATGCCCGTCGCGCCACCGGGCTGCTTGTCGAAGCGGACGACGCCCGAGTTCTCCAGGCCGTCCGTGGAGCGCCAGCCGATCTGCTGGTCCTGCACCCAGTGCTCGTTCACGGCGTCCCACTCGTGGCGCCCCACCACGTCCACGACCCAGTGGCTGCGCTCGTCATCGTGATAGGTCACCTCCTGAACATAGGACATGAACTTCGGGAAGTCGTTGAAGTGGCTCCAGAGCATGTAAACCTGATGTACCGGCGCGTTCACCGTCACCGATGCGGTATGTGTCGCCATTCTCGTTCCAACCTTTCTAATCGCGGAGCCGCCGACTACGATCGCTGCGTTGGCGGTCCGTCACACCCTGTTACCCGGTATGCCAAGAGGCGCAAACGGCGGCTCACGACCACGCCCCGGCAAGCAGGCTTGACAGGGACGTCCGGCGAACCTATAGTGAAAGCAGCGCGGCACAGCAGTATACGCGCGGCGGACTCGGACGCGCCGCAGGCACCCGGGCGGCGCGGAAAGACGACGAGACGATGAGACGACCGACGAAAGCAGGCCGCTTCCGCCTGACGACCCTTCTGCTCGCCGTGGCCGCCGCCGGGGGCACGGCTGCGGCGGAGCCGCCGCGGCCGCCGACGGGCGAGAAGCGCTATCTGTACGTGGGCCGCGCCGCGAAGGATCGCGACGGGTTCCGCGACCTGGCCCCGTCCATCGAGGTGCACGACATCGACGACGGGCATAAGCTGGTCAAGGTCATCCCGCTGCCCAAGAACGTCTACGCCCTGCGGGGCATCTGCGCGAGCGCCGCGACCAAGCGCCTGTACATCGCCCACTACGGGCAGTTCAAGGGCAAAACTTCGGCCACCGGCTACTCCGCACCGGGCGGCGGGCGCCTGCTCTGTTTGGACTTGGCCACGAACGCCGTGCTGTGGGAAAAGGCGTACCCGCCGTCGGCCGACCGCATGGCGATCACGCCGGACGGGACGAAGCTCTATTTCCCCGCCGGGGAGGAGCGCGACGAAGACTTCTGGGTCGTGATCGACGCGCGGACCGGCGACGTGCTCACCAGAGTCCCGCACACCAGCAAACCGCACAACACCATCGTCAGTCTGGACGGCAAGCTAGCGTTCCTGCAGGCGTTCGGGACGACCTCGCAGCGCATCCGGGATACGAGGACGAACCAGCCCGTCCCGGACGAGAACCCCGGGGATGACCGCACGCACGAGAACGGCTTCCTGTCCGCGTCCGACCGTATGCTGGCCGTCGTGGACACGCGCTCGGACAAGGTGATACGACGGGTCGGCCCGTTCCGCGAGTGCGTGCGCCCGTTCACCATCAACGGCCGCGGGACCCTGGTCTTCGTGACCGTGAACGACCTGATCGGCTTCCAGGTCGGCGACGTCCAAAGCGGACGCGTGCTCTTCACGGCCGAGCCGCCGGACGGCACGCCCCTGGATGGGGGCCGTGCCTTCCGACAGCCGCCGTCCACGGACAACCGGATCGCCTCCCACGGCATCGCGCTGACCGCCGACGAGAAGCAGGTCTACGTCGTGGACCAGAAGCACGTCGGCCTCCATGTCTTCGACGTGAGCGGGCTGCCCGAAAAGCCGCCGGTCTGGAAGCGGTTCCTCAAGACCCGTACGGGCCGCCCCGACATCTTCGGCCAGCCCGGCTGGATCATGAGCACCATCGACGGGCGCTACTTCTACCCGGAGACGTGCGAGATCGTGGACACGCGGGCCGGCAAGATCGTGGGCCAGCTCGTCGGCGGGGACGGCAAGCCGACGCACAGCCGCTTCGCGCTGGAGGTGGTGATGCGGAACGGCGTGCCCGTCCGCGTCGGCGACCAGTTCGGCGTCGGGCGCGTGCGGTAGAGCCCTCCGCCCTACCCCTGCGGCGCGCCGATCTGCCGGAAGATGCTGTCGGTTTCAACCAGGAAGTTACAGAATATGTGCATTAATACTGACGTAGGACGTAAGTGATGCGTTTCCCCCGTGCCTGATCATCGGGATCGGCCTCCTCACGCCGGCCGCGCTGTTTTGCGGCGGGACGGATGCCGTGGCGGCTCCTCCCCCCGCGCCCCCGCCGGCGCCCGGCCGGCACGCGACGACCTACCGGGCGTCGGTGGAGCGGTGGGAAAACGGCGCCCTCGTGCGCGGGCGCCTGTCCGTGGACCGGGAGAAGTTCCGGGTGGAGATCCGGTTCCCGGCGCCCCCCGGGAAGACGCCCGCGACGGACATCGAGCTCTACGACGGCGGCCGCGAGCCCCCCCTCGTCTGGGACTACAGCCCCAAACACCGCGAGGCCTGGCCGACTTTTGCCTCCAGCCTGTACGCGCCGGCCTGGTCCGCCCGGCGGATCGGGGAGGCCGAAACCAGGCGCCGGTACCGGATCCCGCCGTCGGCCCGCATCCCGAAGAGGATCCCCGCGGAGTTCCCCCGGCCCGCACTCCGCATAGCCACGCTGTCGGACTACCCGCAGGCCGTGGTGGACCCTGCCGCCGCCGGGAGCGCCGTGGCGGGGCGCCCGTGTCGCCTCTACCGGGCGACGACGCGTTCCGGCGGGGGCGTGACCCGGAGGGTGCGGGCCTGGGTCGATCCGCGGACGGGGCTCGTCCTCAAGCTCGAAGAGCACCTCACCTTCCCGGAAAGCTCGCCGATGCCGCCGCGGCGGGGTGGGTACACCGTCCGCACGCTCGAGCTGCCCCGGAGCCTTCCCCGCTCCACGTTCCGGCTCCCGGCGGGGACGAAGGCGGTCGTGCCGGAGATCTTCGGCGGCGTGCGCCTGCCGGACGGCGTGCGCCGCGCCCCCGTGCCGGGAGGCGGATCCGGCACGGGCATCGGCTACCGGAGGTGAAAAACCAGATGGGATGCGGCGAGTTTTTCGGTCCGGCCGCGGGGCGCCGGCACAGATCGTGGCCCTTCGCGCTGCCACTGGCGCTGCCGTTGGCGCTCGCGCTGGGCGGGAGCATCACGCCCGTTCCGGCGGCGGCGTTTGCACATCAAGGCGGGACAGCCTCCGCGGCTCCCCCGCCGGCGGCCGCGGCCGCGGACGGGGAGGAAGAGCCGGCGCCCGCGGACCTGAGCCGGGACCCCCGCCTGCGGACCAGCGTCCGGTTCGGCACGAAGAGCGGCACGGTGGAGGAGGTCGTCGAGGCCGTGGCGAAGGCGGCCGGCGTCCGCCTGGCGGTGGACGAGGCGGTGTCGCACCGGCGGGTCAGCGCGCTCGCCCGGGATTGCGCCGCGCGCGACGTGATGGCCGCC
>CADCTO010000583.1 GCA_902805585.1 uncultured Armatimonadota bacterium
CGGCGCCCGCGGGGCGCAGGGCGGCCCCCGGGGCGGCATGGTCGTGACCTTCGTGACCCGGCTGCGCCAGGACCGGCGCCGCGGTGAAGGCGGCGGCGGTTACCAGCAGGCCCGCCGCCGTCAGGGTGTTCTTGGGAAATAACATGGGTATCCTTTCGGGACCGGCGGGGTCCGGGCAGGAAGGGTGCTGCCCGCGAAGCCGGAATCGGGTGACGTTGGCGCAGAGGTTCTCTCTCCCAATGTATCGCAAAAGGGGGGGGGCGTCAAGGGTCGGACAGGGCGATAGGCAGCCGGTCGCCGCGCTCGATGCGGCCGAGGAAGCTGGCCACGAGGTCGGGGTCGAACTGCGTTCCCGCGTACGCCTGGAGCTCGGCGGCCGCCTCCGTGACGCTCCGGCTGGGCCGGTAGGTGCGCGTGGACGTCATGGCCTCGAAGGCATCCACGATGCTGATGATGCGCGAGAACAGCGGGATCGCCAGGCCCGACAGGCGATCCGGGTAGCCCGCGCCGTCCATGCGCTCGTGGTGGTGGCGGACGATGCCGGCGACCGCGCTCAGGTCGGGGATGTGCGAGAGTATCTCGCAGCCCTTGGCCGGGTGCTGCTTGATCTGCTCCCACTCCGGCGGGTCCAGCGGGGCGCTTTTGTTGAGGATCGCGTCCGGCGTGCCGATCTTGCCGATGTCGTGCAGGAAGGCGGAGAGTTCGAGCACGCGTCTTTCGCCCGGCGAGAGTGCCAGCGACTCGCCGGCCCACAGCGCCAGCGTGGCGACGCGGCGCGAGTGCTGGGCCGTGTAGGCTTGCTTGGCGTCGATGGCCACCACGAGCGCCTCGACCGCCGCCAGCAAGACCTCCTCTCCGCGCCGCGCGAGCCGCTCGAACTCCATCCGCCGCCGCTCCAGGTTCCGCTCGATGACCATGGGGAGGTTGCCGATGTTGACCGGCTTGGCGAGAAAATCGGCGGCGCCGTAGCGCAGGGCGCTCTTGGCCAGGTCGGCATGGCTGTGGCCGGTGAGGAGGACGACGGGCACGTCGGGGTGGCGTCGGGAAACGGCGTCGGCCAACTCCAGGCCCGACAGGCCGGGCATCACGACGTCGGAGAGCACCAAATCGTAGGCCCGCTCCCGCAGCATCCGGAGCGCCTCCTCCCCGCTCGCCGCCGAGTCCGCGGCATAGCCGAAACTCGCCAGCGTGACGCTAAAGGTGTCCCGAAGCAGGTCGTCGTCGTCCACGAGCAGGATGCGCGCCCGTGACGGGGCGACGCTGCCCGGGGCTCGTTCCGCTATATCCACTGCCGAACCTCCTGGCGGTCGTATCCTAAGACATGGCTCATCGATCATACCGCCTGCGGGTTGGCGCGGTGATGGGGTACTGCCCCCATGTTATCACGTTATGCAGACAAACCTCAACCCCCCTTTTCCCTCCGGCGGGTGTGGGGCAGGTATTTTACCGGGTTTGACCCGGCGGATCGGGGCAGACCGCCCTGAGCCGGCGCGTTCCGGGTATACTCCACCCACGTTCCCCGTGCATCGACACGGCCTGCCGGGAAAGGAAATCTGGAGATGGATGACGAGAACGAGGTCCGGCGGGCCCTTCTGCGGGAACTGGAAAACGAGATCGCCGATCTGCGGGCCGAGCACATCCGGATCGGGGCCAAACTCGCCCGGATGGAGGAGCGCCGGCGCGACCTGCTCGGGCGCGCCGCCGCGGCACCCCCGGCGGCGGCCGGCGCCCCGGTCAAGGCCGAGTAGGCGGCGATCCCTCCCCGGCCGGCAGTCCGACCGTGACAGTAGTCCCCAGGCCGGGCGCGGAGTCCACGCGCAGCGTCCCGCCCAGCGCCTCCGTCCGTTCGCGCATCGAGGCCAGGCCGACACCGCAGCCCGCCGCGCCCGCGTCGAAGCCGCGCCCGTCGTCCGCGACGCTCAGCTCCACTAGACGTCCGTTCCGGCGCAGCGACACGAGGGCCCGCGTCGCGCAGGCGTGTTTCGCGGCGTTCGTGAGCGCTTCCTGGGCGATCCGCAGGGCGGCGACGCGGGCGGGCTGGCCGATCTCGTCCAGGCGGGAGGCGCCCTCGACCGTCACGGGCAGCCCGGTGCGCCGGGACAGGCGGTCGATCTCGCGCGTCAGCACTTCGGAGAAGGCCTCGTCCGCCGCCGTCCCCGTCGGCCAGGGCCGGGTGAAGAACGTCCAGTCCCGCACGGTGTCCATCGCCGCCCGAAGCGCCTGCGCCTCGTCTTTGAACGTCTCCTCGGCCGCATCCGGCCGTTTGGCCGCGACCCGGGCGGCGACCTCCAGGCGGAGGACGGTCGCCGCCAGCGCGTTGCCCACCCCGTCGTGCACCTCGCGCGCCAGCCGCGCCCGCTCACCGGCCAGCGCCAGATCGGCCCGCAGGTTCGCCAGCTCCTGTTCCTTTTCCGCCGCGTTCAGGCGGATGCGGCGCGTGATCATGCTCACCGCGGTCAGGAAGAACAGCCGCGTCCCGAAGTCCAGCCAGTACAGGTCTGCCGGGACGTCGGGCGACCAGGTCCCCGCCAGGAGCGCGACCCCCGCGCCCCACCGGACGAGGTACGCTTCACTGCGGGGCGCCAGGATGGTCTCGGCCACGGTCACCACGAACAGCACGACCCAGAAGGGACTCTGCGCGCCGCCCGTGAGGCGCAGGCCCAGGGTGATGAACAGCAGGTCGAAGCAGGTGAACGTCCAGCCGACGCGGCGGTCCACCGCCCGGCCCCGGGTGCGGCGCAGGGCGACCACCGTGCGGACGCCGAGATTCACGGCCTCCAGGGCCACGATCAGGGCGAACCATCCGGGGTACGGCAACGGCGGGCCGTCCGCGCCGGAGGCACGGAAAAGGCCCCAGGCGGCGATGACAGCCACGCAGGCCCACAGGATCCGGCTCACGCGCCACAGCGAGCGTGCCTCGGGATCGTCGGGCAGGTGGGGAAGTCGCATTGCGCTGGCCCTCCGCCGGCCACGGCACGCCGGCAGATGCAGGATTCGCCGCGCCCGGCGCGGCTTCCTGCGGGCCTAAGCCGTCAGCGCGAGCAGTTGTTTCACGAACGCCGCCTGGTCCGTGTCCTCCTTGCCCCGGAACCACTCCTCGAACAGGCGGCGGCTTTCGCCGGCGAGCACGCCCCCCGTGACCGTCGGGGCCTTGCTTTCCGGGCTTTCCGGCGGCTTGACCCGCCGCGTGCCGTTGTCGGCCGGGGCTTCCAGGCCGAACACCACCGTCCCCACGCCGGCTTCCATCGCGGCCCCCAGGCACATGACGCACGGCTCCAGCGTCGAGACCAGGATGACGTCGTCGGCGTCCAGCGGCACGGCCGGCGGGGACCCGGACCCGTCGCTGCCGGCGTTCTCGAACGCCACGATCTCGGCGTGGGCGGTCTTGCGCTGCAGCGCGTTCACCCGGTTGTGGCCGCGGGCGACGACGCGCAGGGCGTCGCCCGACCCCCGCGCGAGCACGCAGCCGATCGGGGCCTCGCCCTCGGCCATGCCCCGCTCCGCCTCGGCGAGCGCTTCGCGCATCAGCATCTCCCGCTGGGCGGGCGTCAACAGATCTTCAGACAAGGGGGTTGCCTCGCTTTCCGATGCCGTTATACCCGGCGGGGCGCGTCCGCAACGGAACGCAGGCGACGCAAAAACGGGGCGGGGGCATCAGCCCCCGCCCCGTTTTTGCGCCCGGCGCCGCGACACCTCAATATGCCGTGTCGAGGACCTGCTTGTACAGTGCGTTCCGCAGCACCTTGTACGCCTGATCGGCCACGGATTCCGGCGACCCCGCGGACGCCGGCGATAGGGCCGCGTCCTCCGGCTGCACGGCGAACAGCGTCTGCCCGCGCGCGACCACCCGCGTCCCGTCCTTCTTCACATCGTAGATCTGCAGATCCTGGTCCAGCAGGCGGTTGATCGTCTCGGCCGCGCGCTTCGCCCGCTCCGGCGACGCCAGCCGGTAGACGACCTTCCCGTCCAGCACCAATTCCGTCGCGCTCGACCCGGCCGCCTGCGCCGTACGGGTCGAGGCCTTGATGGCGTCCGTCACCTCGCGCCGGTTGATCGGCAGGCCGAAGTCTCTGATCTGGGCGATCATGGCGTCCGCCCGCTCGCGCGACGGCGGGTGCGTCCGGAAGATGCCCAGGTCCACGTCGCGGCGCGACTTCTCGTCCCGGGCCAGGCGCTCCATGAAGGTCAGCGCGCCGACCGGGTTGTAGCCGGCCTTGCGGGAGATGATGACGCCGCCGCTGTCGGAATCGCGCTCGGCGTTCTGCCCGTGCCCGTTCAGCTTCTGCACGCCCAGGAGCTGGAAGCCGGTCATCAGGTTGTAGGTGTCTTCGGTGGGCACGCGCGCCAGGATCGCGGCCAGCAGGCCGAGCGCCATCTGGCCGTTCAGGCGGCTCTGCTCGCGCTGGAGCTTGGCCACGTGGTGGTGCGCGGCGTGGATGATCTCGTGGCCCAGCACGCCCGCCAGCTCGTCGTCCGACTGGACGTAGTCCAGCAGGCCCTTGTTCACGTAGATGAAGCCGCCCGGCAGGGAGAACGCGTTGACGTCCTTGTCGTCGATCACGAAAAACTTGTAGTCGTATTTGACGTGCTTGGACGAGCCCCACTTCGCTTCCAGCGGCGTCTCGTTGGCGACCGCGGCGATCTTTTCCCCGATGGTCTCCACCCGCTGGACGATCTTCGGGTCGCGGATGATCTTGACGCCGGACTTGAGAAGCTCCTCATGGGTCTCGCGGCCCATTTTGACTTCGGGGTCTTCCTTGGGGGCGTCCGCCGCCGCCGCCCGGAGGGCGGACGGCGACAGCGCCAGCCCCGCCGTCACGGCCAGGGCGGCGACGGCGGCCAGAAACACGGGCTTCCTTTGCGAGGACATGGACACGAACCTCCTGTGAACACTGCGCGGACGGCGGGCCCGGGCGCGACCCGCTGCGGCTCCCCCGAAAAGCGAAAAACCGACGCCGGGTGCCCCCGCCGCGGGCGGAAGGAGGTGGCGTCGGCCCGGGTGTCTGTTGTTTAGTACGCGAAGCGGACTTCTTTTGTTCACACCGTACCGAATGAGACCCGCCTTTTTCCGGCGGTCTTCACGCGGCGGGGCGCGGCTCGCTCAATGACACTCGTTCTGGCAGATGAAGCGCACGCGCTCGCCGCCGTCGGCGGTCTCGACGCGGGCGGGTCCGCCACAGTGCGGGCAGAGCGTGTCGCCCAGGCGGAGCATGATGCAGCGGCTTTCGAAGTCCTGCGTCAGATAGATCTCGTGGCAGACCCACCCGGCTTCGAGAAGCTCGTTCGCCGCGTTCGGGCACACTTCCATGATGCCGCGGACCTGATGTAAATCAAGTTCGAACCCCGTCTCCTGATCCATCCGTCGGCCTCCCCGATGACCGCGCGACCTCGTTATCGCCGCCGGCCCCACGCAGTTTTAGTGTATCCCCGCGCGCAGGCTTTGTCAACCCTGAGGGGCGCGCGGCTGTGGGCTCCGGGGGGCGTGCACGGGGTGCCGGATCGGGCCGACGCGGAAGCGGGACGGTGCGGACGGACGGAGCGGGGGCGGCGTGTGTGTCGCGGCCGGGCACGTCGCCCCCTTCCCCGCGCACGGTAGCCCGGCAGGGAAGGGGGCGGCCGGTGAAGAGGTCAGGGGGCGATCTTGCGGCGGGCGCCGGCCCAGTGCCGGGCGTAGTAGCGCCCGTTCAGCGAATCGACGCGCACGCCGCGCCCGCTGGAGGCCGCGTGGATGAAGTTGCCGTTGCCGATGTAGATGCCGACGTGGGAGACGCCGCGGCGGTAGGTGTTCTTGAAAAACACGAGGTCGCCGGGCTGCATCTCGTTCCTGGAGACTTTGAGGCCGTTCTGGAACTGCTGTCGCGCCGTCCGCGGCAAGGGCGAGCCGGCCTTGGCGAACAGAAAGGACGTGAACCCGGAGCAGTCGAAGGACCCCCGTCCGCGCCCACCCATCCGGTATGGCGTGCCACGATAAGAGAGGGCGGTGCGCACCAGGAAGTCCGTGCGCGAGGGCGTCGCCGGGACGACACGGAACCGGTTCTCGTCCACGGCCGCCACCTGAGCGGACTGTAGCGCGGCGTGCTCCGTGGGGAAGTGGGTGCCTTCGTTCGGCGTGGAGGGAACGACCGTGACCGCTCGCGGGCTGGCGGCGGGTGCCGCGGGAACGCGCTCTATACGAGCCCCTATAGACCGGGGAGTCGGGCGCAGGCCGGTTCCACGGACGAAACGGGCGCGCACAGCAGGGGCCTGGAAAGCCGAAAGTTTCGTTACGGACTTGGCCGTTCCGGCGGCTTTAGCGGGCGGCGGCGCGGCGGCGCGTACAACGCGCCGGGTGACGGTGATCTTCACCAGACCACAATGGACCCAGCCTTCCGCTCCTTCCGCGGTGCGGACGCGCAGCCAGTCGCCGGAGCGGCGGACGATCCGGGACGTATGTCCCTGGTCCAGCAGCGCGACCGTCTTCCGACTGGAATCGGGTCCGGAACGCAGGTACGCGGTTTCCACCGAGACGCGCGCCTGCTTACTGACGACGGTGTTTTGTCGGGACGCTTTCCTACGGGAGGGGCGGGCGGAAACGGTCGGGGCGAGAGCGGTGATTACGAGAGCTGCCACGCTGGTGGTGGCGACGAGGCTGCGGAGGCGCGGGGCACGCAGAATCCTCAAAAACATCACTTCCTTTCAAGGCACGCGGCCTTTTCGTGTTTTTCTGCGTGGCGCCGAATCGGATGTTATACCCATAACATGATCGGCGTCACACATAGCCGCCGACGTTCTAATCGGCGGTGGACACGTAGGCGCCCCGGCTCGGGGCGCCAACGACGGGTAGTGTAACAAGCCGATTTTGATTTGTCAACCCCGACCGGCGCGATTCCGTTTCAAAAATCCTCGGGTCGGGTACCGCCCCTCCTCAGACCGGTAAGACACGGAAAGGCGGCAGATCGTACGCGATCTGGGCGGAAAGTAGCCGCGACTGCGGAAGCGCGCGGCGCGTTTGACAAGCCCCGCGCGGTGGGGTATAGTGGGGTGGCGCAGAGGCCGAACACAAGGTTTCTGCGCTTTTTTTGTGCCCGAGGGGGTCGTGCCCGCCCCTGTTTCCGCAAATTGAGCGAGTGTTCGAGCCCGGCTTAAGCGTTTCTTAACACTGCCTTAACATTGCCTGGGTACACAACGATCAGAACGGCGCCTGCCCGGCTGCCTGCGCGTTGGAAGAAAGGACACTTCACCATGCGAGCGACCCGCGTCCGATCCGGTTTTACGCTTATCGAACTGCTCGTCGTCATAGCTATTATTGCGATACTGGCCTCTATTCTTTTCCCCGTTTTCGCCCAGGCGCGTGCGAAGGCGCGCCAGGCGGCGTGCCTGTCGAACATGAACCAGATGGCCAAGGGCCTGATGATGTACTCCCAGGACTATGAGGGGGTCATGCCCCCCTCACAGCTCCCTTCGACCGGGGCCAATGTTTCATGGCCGACGATGATGCACCCGTACATCAAGAACGAGGGGGTTTTCGCCTGCCCCGGGGCTAACGATGCGCCGTTCACGGCCGACAAGCAATACATCGCGGCAAGCTCTTTGAGATACACGGGCGTGACGGACTCCAAGTACGGCCCCGCGGCGTTCGGCAACGCCGGCGACGGGTCTACTCTGGGGCTCCAGTCGGTGAACCGGCTTTCCTACGGCAGGAACCTGATCCCCACGGGCGGCTGGCAGACCGCGGGTTTCACGGGCGGCGACAAGAGCGGGTTCGTCACGACGGGCACCACGCTCTCCGTGCATGAGGCCGCCATCGAGCGGCCCGCCGACACCATCCACATCGTGGACGCCATCACCGGACATGCCACGGTCGACGCGCGCGGGCTGGGCAACTCCATCCGGGGTATCCAGCAGGAGATCCGCACCGACCGTTACCCCAACGCCACGTCATCCAAGGTGGACTACCGGCACAACGGTGGCTTCAACGTGGTCTGGGGCGACGGGCACTGCAAGTGGAAAAAGTGGGGCTCGTCGACCGCGGCGGAATGGTCCATCCAGGACGACTAGGCCGGCGGCTCCGGCGGTACGGCAAAAAGGGCGCGCCGAACGTTCGGCGCGCCCTTTTTGCCGTGTTGACGGTCGCGGGAGGGACCGGGCGACCTGACGCCGAAACAACGCACTATAGGCGGGGAGGAAGTGAAGACCCGATGACGACACTGCGCGACGTGCCGCTCCGTCCGGTGCCGACGGCGGAACCGGGAACGGCGCTCGACGAGGCGCTGCGGCTGATGAACGGCGACCCGCTCAAGACCGTCGTTCTGGTCGGCGACGGGACGTATCTGGGCGTGTTCGACGCGGGTTCCGCGGACTCGGGAGGCGTGCCGCGCGATCTGGACCCGGCCACGCTCGCGGTAGGGCCGTATGCCTACACGCCGCGGGTGGTGGGGAGACCGAACACCCCGGTCGACCAGACGCTGCTTGCGGCGATGCGGCGCGCCGGGCAGGACGTGTTGCCGGTCGTCCGCAACAACACGTTCCTGGGCGTCGTGACGCGCGAGGACTTGGAAGGCGTAGAGGCGCGCACGCCGTAGAGCCGGGGCATTGATATGCCCCGGCACCGTTTCTATCAGGCGGCGACCGTCTGCGGGGCCGCCGGCGCGGACAGGTTGCGGCCGAGCAGGTCGCTGGCCGCGCGGACCACGCCGTCGGCGTCGATCCCGCACAGGCCGCGCAGGATCGGGATCGGGCCGTGCTCGACGAAGTGATCGGGCAGGCCCAGCGTCCGGACGGAGACCCCGGTCACGTTCTGTTCCGCCAAACATTCCAGCACGGCCGAACCGAATCCGCCGCGGACGGCGCCGTCTTCGAGCGTGACGATCCGCCCGGTGCGCCGCGCCAGATGGGTGATCGCTTCCGCGTCCAGCGGCTTCGCCCAGCGTGCGCTGACGACTTCGGCGCCGACGCCGTGCTCGTCGCGCAGGCGGCGGGCGGCGTCGAGCGCGACCGAGACGATGGGGCCGTAAGCGAGGATGCCCAGGTCGTTCCCGCGCAGCAGGGTCTCGCTCCGGCCGACCTCGATGGGAGCGGACTGCTCCGCGATCACGTCCCCCGACCCGCGCGGGTAGCGCAGCGCGATCGGCCCCCGCTTGTAGGCCAGCGCCCAGCGCAGCATCTCGCGCATCTCCAGCGTGTCCTTGGGGGACATCAACAGCAGGTTCGGGATGTCGCGCAGGTAGGCGATGTCGAACACCCCGTGGTGCGTGGCGCCGTCGTCGCCGACCAGGCCGGCCCGGTCCAGGCAGAACACGACGGGCAGGTTCTGCAGGCACACGTCGTGGACGATCTGGTCGTAGGCGCGCTGCAAAAAGGTCGAATAGATGGCGCAGACGGGGGTGAGCCCTTCGGCGGCGAGGCCCGCGGCGAACGTGACCGCGTGCTGCTCGGCGATGCCGACGTCGAAGTAGCGGTCCGGGAACCGGTCGGCGAACTTGGCCAGCCCGGTCCCGTCCGGCATGGCGGCGGTGATGGCGACGATCTTGGGGTCCTGGGAGGCCGCCTCGTTCAGCGTCTCCACGAACGCCTGGGTGTAGGTCACCCCACTCGTCTTCTTCTCGAACTTGCCGTCCTCGACCGTGAACGGCGTCACGGCGTGGAAGACGCGCGAGTCCTGCTCGGCGATCTCGTAGCCCTTGCCCTTGGTCGTCAGGACGTGGAGCAGGACCGGCCCCTTGATGTTCTTGGCGTGCTCGAAGACGTCGACCATGAAGTCCGTATCGTGTCCGTCGAGCGGCCCGATGTACTGGAAGCCCATCTCCTCGAACAGCACGCCCGTGTTGGAGGGCGTGGCGAAGTGGGTCGCGGCGTGCTTGGCCCCGGCCGCCAGGTCGTACAGCAGGCCCGTGCCCTTGAGCGAGCGCTTGACGCGCGACTCGACGCGCTGGTACAGCGGCTGGAGGCGCAGCTTCGCGAGGTAGGTGGAGATCGCCCCGACGTTCTCGGCGATGCTCATCTTGTTGTCGTTCAAAACGACCATGATGTCGGTGCCGAGGGACGACGCGTTCAGCATCGCTTCGAGCGCCATGCCGCCCGTGAGCGCCCCGTCGCCGATCACGGCCACGACCTTCTCGTCGGACCCCCGGAGGTCGCGCGCCTTGGCGAAGCCGAGGGCGGCCGAGAGGCTGGTCGAGGCGTGGCCGGCGCCCCACTGGTCGTAGGGGGATTCGTCGCGGCGCAGGAAGCCCGAGATGCCGCCGTACTGCTTGATGGTGGGAAGCTGCTTCCAGCGGCCCGTCAGCATCTTGTGCGGGTAGCACTGGTGGCCGACGTCCCAGACGACCTTGTCGTGGGGGAGGCGGAAGGCCTTGTACAGGGCGACCGTCAGCTCGATGACGCCCAGGTTGGGGGCGAAGTGCCCGCCGACGCGGGAGATGGTGTGGATCAGGCCGCGCCGGAGTTCATCCACGAGCGCCTGGAGTTCCTCGCTCCCCAGAGCCTGCAGGTCTTCCGGCCCGGTAAGCCGATCCAGTAGGGGATACTCGTCCATTCCCGCTCCTTCCCGCACGTTCCTCCAGATTCTACCATCGGGTACCGCCAAAGTCAATCGAGTAGCCCTCAATAAGCAAAGTATTTTGCCAAGCAAAGTGAAACCATGTGTCCCCGGGACCGCTTGCGGCGACGGAAGCCTTCGCGACGCGAGTCCATGCGTTCCTACAGGTATTCTTGGCAGGTTGCAGCCGCCGCGCGAGGGGTACCGCCGGGGAATGTTTCGCGGCGGGCGGGTCAGGGCGCCGGAGTGGCGGCGCCTTCCGGGTCCGGGGCGGCCGGTTCGGCGCCCTCGTCGTCCCGCCGGCGAGGCTTGCCCGTGGGGACGGGCTGACCCAGCATCTCCGCGAGCGTCTCGGTCAGCCGCGCGGTCGCCGCTTCGACGGCGCCGCGCGTGCCCCTGAGGTCGGACAAGTCGAGCGGGGGGCCGAAGGTGACACCGACCGGTACCCCCGCCCGGCGCGGGCGCGGGTCGCCATGGGGCCAGACCCGGTGCGTGTTCACGAGTGCGGCGGGCACGACCGGGACCCCCGTCCGCAGCGCGATCATCAGCGCGCCGGGGTTGAGCGGCTGCAGCGTCGCCTCGGCGTTGCCGCCGCCCTCGGGGAAGATGACGACCGCCTCGCCGGCCTTGAGCAGCTCCTCCGCCCGGCGCAGCGCCGCCCGGTCCGCCGCGTTGCGCTTGACCGGGAACCCGCGCCACAGCCGCATGAGGCTCCCCAGGACGGGGATGGCGAAAAGCTCCTCTTTGGCCATGAACCACGCGTCCCGCGGCAAAGCGACGGCCACGGCGGGCGGGTCGGCGTCGGACACGTGGTTGGGGCAGATCAGAACGCCGCCGTTCCGCGGCACGTGCTCGGTCCCGTGCCGCCGGAAGCCGCCGAGCACGGCGAACGCGCCGCGCATGAACTGTTTCATCAGGGGCCAGGTCAGGTGATACAGCATCGTTGTGCCTTGCCGCGCCGCCGGTGCAGGCGCATCAAGGGCAGGATACGGTATCGCCCCGGGGGCGTCAAGCCCCAAAAATGGTGGGCCCCGCGGCCGCCGCGGCATCTACTGTATAATGAGCGTATGTCACGAGCCGCGGAATACGACCGCCTTCTGTGTGCCCTGAAGCAGGGCGGTTACCGGGTGACGGGGCCGCGGCGCGCCCTGCTTCGCCTCCTGACCGAAGCCCGCGAGCCGCTTTCGGTCCAGGAGATGTGCAGCGCGGTGAACGACGGTCGTGATCCGGCAGAGGACGTTGCGGCGGCCGGCGGGGACGACGCGGTGAATGTGGTCACGGTCTACCGCTTCGCCAACCTGCTCGTCGACCTGGGCCTCGCGCGCCGCGTTGAGTTCGGCCAGGGCTACTACCGGTACGAGTGCGAGGAGCCCCAGGACGGCCCGCACCACCACCACCTGGTCTGCCGCCGCTGCGGACGGGTCGAGGACTTCCACGGGTGCGACCTCGCCCCGCTCACGTCGCGCCTGGAAGCCGAGCACGACTTCCGCGTCGAAAGCCACCAACTGGAACTATACGGCACCTGCGGCGCCTGTCGGGAGGGCGTGAACGGGTAGAGCCGTGTGAAAGAGCCCCGGCGGGCATGCCCGTGAGGCTCTTTCGCGTTCCGAATCTGGTTCCGGGGCAGAGATTCGAACTCCGATAAACAGATCCAAAATCTGTTGTCCTGCCATTGAACGACCCCGGAGCGACAGCCAAATTATAGCCGCCGTACCGGGTACTGTCAAGAAAACAGGGAGCAACGGGCACGGGATGGCACATCTTCTGGACGGCGCGCGCGCGCTGGTGACGGGGGCGGGGCGCGGGATCGGCACGAGCATCGCGGAGCGCCTTGCCGAAGAAGGCGCGGCCGTCGCGCTTCACTACCGCACCTCGCGCGGCGGGGCGGAGCGGGCGGCGGAGGCGATCCGCGCCCGGGGCGGCACGGCGGTCGCGGTCCGGGCGGACCTGACCAGCCAGGACGAGGCGGGGCGTCTGGTCGAAGAGACGCGGGACCGACTGGGCGGGCTCGACATCCTGGTCAACAACGCGGCCGGCTTCGGGCCGCTGAAACGTCTGGACGAATCCGACTGGCGCGACCTGGACGAGGAGTGGAACGCCGTCGTCCGGCCCGTCTTCCTGCTCACGCGCGCCGCCCTGCCGCACCTGCAGGCGCAGAACCACGGCCGCATCGTGAACCTGGCCGCGACGCTGCTGCAGCGGCCCGCCGCCACCTACGGCGCGCACACCATGGCCAAAGCCGCCGTCCTCGCCTTCACCCGCACGCTCGCCCGCGAGGTCGGGCCGCAGGGCCTCACCGTCAACGCCGTCTCGCCCGGCATGACGCGGACCGAGTTCTCGGAAAGCCTGCCCGACCGGCTCAAGGAGGAGGTCGCCGCGCGCACGCCCCTGCGCCGCCTGGCCACGCCCGACGACGTCGCCCGGGCGGTCGTCTTCTTCTGCAGCCCACTGGCCGGCTTCGTGACCGGCGCCAACCTCGCCCCCGACGGCGGCCTCGCCGTCCTGTAGTCCCCACCTTCCGAAAAATCCTGAACTTTTACGGCCGTCCTGTGTCTATAGGTTACACACGTGTGGGTTTCCCGGAAGAAGGGAACCAACAAGAATGGATGCGGCGTATCTCGTGAAAGGGGGGCGGACGCGGATGGCGGAGGTGAACACCCTCGGTGCTGCTGCCGAGACGATTGCACGCCCTAAAATCGAATTCGACGGCCTCGTGCAGAGGTATCATAAGCAGGCTTACAACATCGCCTACCGGCTGACCGGCAACCATGCCGACGCGGAGGATCTGACCCAGGAGGCGTTCCTGCGCGCCTTCCGGTTCTTCGGAAATTATCGTCGCGACCTGCCGTTCGAGAACTGGCTGTTCCGCATCATGTCCAACCTCTTCGTGGACGACCTGCGGCGCCGGCCCAAGGCGCGGATCCAGTCGCTGGACGCGCCCGTGGGTGGGGACAGCGGCGAGAGCAACGCGTACCTGGAGATACCCGACAACCGTGACAACCCGGAGCGGGTCGTTCTCCATGAGGAACTGGACGAGCAGATACAGAAGGCGCTGGCGACGCTGCCGCCCGACTTCCGCATGACCGTCATCCTGGCGGACATCGAAGGGATGTCGTACGAGGAGATCAGCGAGACGATGCGCTGTTCCCTCGGAACGGTCCGCTCAAGGCTGCACCGCGGCCGCAAGATGCTGCGGAGCCGTCTCGCGGGCTTTAACATCAAATAACACCCCCGCACGGCGGGTCGCCGCCGGGGAAACGTGGAGGGACGCACGGTTGAACTGCCGACGAGTTAGTAACCTCTTGTCTGCGTATCTGGACGCGGAACTTACTGGCTCGGAGATGCTGGATATACGCGCCCATCTGGAGGTGTGCCCGGGGTGCCGGGTGGAGTACCAGACCCTCCGGGACACCAAGCGGCTGCTGTCCAGTCTCGCGCTCCGGGCGCCACGCGCCGAATTCGAGGCGCTCCTGGGCGCCGAAGTAGCGCGCAACGCGAGCCCGTTAAAGCGGTTCCTGCCGTCCTGGCTGGACTTCCGTCGCGGCACTGCCGTCTCCCTCACCGCGCTGCCGCGGCGGCCCACGCCGCTGCTCGCGGCCGCGGCGCTGTCGGTCGCCGGCCTGGTCATGGCGACCGCGACGCTGGATGCGCCGTCGGATACCGTCGCGGCGCGCGCCGCTTCGCCCGAAGTGTACCCCCGGTACGTCGAGGAGCACATCGTGTACCGGTCGCCGTATACCGAGCCCGTCCCGGAAACCACGACCTGGAACGCGGGCAACTCCGTGATGTTGTCCAGCTTCAATCCCGGCTACGGGCGCGCCGTCAGCAGCGCGTTCAACCCCCACAGGTGACCGAACAGGTGACCGATGCGGCGGCACATTTACTGTGGTAAAGCTCGTATGACAGCAAGAATTCTGCCGGTACGGAGGATGGGACCAAAATGGGTTATGATCGTCGGGTGATCGGGGCCGTGCCCGTGGCCGCCCTGGCGGGTGCGCTGGGCGCGACGCTGCTGCTGGGCGGCCGGCAGCCTTCGGTGACGGCACAGGACACGCCGCGCCTGACGCAGGAGCAGCGCGCGACGGCGACGTCACTGGAAGGCGCGTTCATGCGGATCGCCGACAGCGTGCGGCCCGCGTCCGTCTACATCACGAGCCGGACCGCCGAGCCGGTGCGCCCGGGCGGCAACTTTGACGGGGGCGAGGAAGACTCCCCGTTCGGCGACCTGTTCCCGTTCCGCGGCTTGCCGCGGGGCCCGCGGCAGGGCCGCGCGAGCGGCTCGGGCATCATCGTGCGGCCGGACGGCTATATCCTGACCAACGACCACGTGGTGGCCAGCGCGCCCAACAGCACGGTCACCGTCACGCTCGACGACGGGCGCGAGTTCAAGGGCAAGGTGTTCCGCGACCAGCGCTCCGACCTGGCCGTGGTCAAGATCGACGCGGGCAAGCCGCTGCCGTTCGTGCGCATGACCGACTCGAACAGCGTGCGCGTCGGCCAGTGGGCCGTCGCCATCGGCTCGCCCTTCGGCCAGCAGAACACCATGACGGCGGGCATCGTCTCCGCGCTCCACCGCAAGTCGAACATCGGGTCGGGCAGCGAGGGCCGCTACTACCCGAACCTGATCCAGACCGACGCCTCCATCAACCCGGGCAACTCGGGCGGCCCGCTCCTGAACATCAACGGGGAGTTGATCGGCATCAACGTCGCCATCTATTCGCCCACGGGCGCCAGCGCGGGCATCGGCTACGCGATCCCGGCCAACACCGCCAAGACCGTGATGGAGCAGCTCATCACGCGCGGCAGAGTCGTGCGCGGCTACCTGGGATTGGCGCCGGAGGACATCCCGGCGGGCCTGCGCGCCCGGCTGGGCACCGACAAGGGCGCGTACGTCCGGCAGGTGTCGGCGGACACGCCGGCCCAGAAGGCCGGGATCCGTGCCGGCGACGTGATCACGCGCTTCGGGAACAAGGTCGTCACCAACGAGGTCGACCTGCGCGACGCCATCTCGGCGACCGCGCCGGGGACCCGCGTGACCGCGACCCTGCTGCGGGGCGGGCAGAGCCGCAGCGTGGACGTCACCGTCGGCTCCCTGCCCGACGAGCGCGTCGCCGCGGCGACACCGGTGGAGCCGCGTCCTGCGGGTAAGCTCGGCATGGACGTGCAGCCGCTGACCGCCGACGCCGCCGAAGAGATGAAGCTGGGCGCCGGCGTCAAGGGAGTCGTGGTCGGTCGGGTGAACCCCGGCAGCCCCGCCTCGGAAGGGGGGTTGCAGCCCCGTGACGTCATCACCGCCGTCAACGGCCAGCCCGTGACCTCGGTGGAAGCGCTCAACCGGGCCGTCGCCGCCGCCAAAGCGGACGAGCTGGTCACGCTGACGATTCTGCGCTCCAGCGGCGACGCGTCCGGCCCGAGCGAGACGGTCGTCAACATCACCGTCCCGTAATCAGTCACAAACGAAGCGCCAACGGCGGGAAGCGAAAATAGCCGCTTCCCGCCCTTGACGTCCTACCATGGGCATGGTATAGTAAGAATGTCAACGCGGGGTGGAGCAGTTCGGTAGCTCGTCGGGCTCATAACCCGAAGGTCGCTGGTTCGAGTCCAGCCCCCGCTCTAAGCAAGCGGCCATAGAGTAAGAAAACTCTATGGCCGCTTTTGTTTGTCTCCCCGGCTTTGTGGCACTCGGGCGCGGCGCGTGGGCCGGTGTATACTGTCTGCGTAGCGACGCGGCGCGGGGAGATCGCCATGAGCCTGCCGAGCGGCACCGTCACGTTCCTGTTCACCGACATCGAAGGCAGCACCAGGCTCTGGGAGCAGCACCCGGAGGCGATGCGGGAGGCGCTCGCCCGCCACGACGCGCTGCTCCGG
>CADCTO010000584.1 GCA_902805585.1 uncultured Armatimonadota bacterium
CTGGTACGTGGCATGGCACAGGCGGCGGGGCTCCCCGCGTACCGCCTCGCGGACCCGGAGCAGGTCGGGGAGAAGATCGTCGCCGCGCTGGCGGCGAGGCGATCGGAACTTAATCTGCTGGGCGCGGGCGAGCGCTCCCTTGCCCTCGCCTACCGACAGACCCCGTGGCTCGTCCGCGCTCTGTTTCGCCGTCAGCGTCCGCGGTTCGCCCGCATGATGGCGGCGGCCGGCAAGGAGCGAGAGTAACGCGATGGCGGAGGACTTGGGCGAAACGATGCGGCGGTTCCGCGCCACGCACCCCGGACGGACGTTCTCAGACGGCCGGCTCTGCTGGCCCTACCTCGTCGGCGGCAGCGGTGAGGAAACGGTCCTATTGCTGCCGGGCGCGCTCGGCCGCGGGGAAACGTCGTTCCAGTACGTCGCGGCCCTGGAGGCGCGCTACCGCGTCATCGCGCCAAGCTACCCGCCGGGCGCGGACACCATCGCCGCGCTGGCGGACGGCGTTGCGTCGCTGGTTGCCGCGCAAGGGGCAGAGCGCGCCCATGTGGTCGGTGGCTCGTTCGGCGGCATCGTGGCGCAGGGACTCCTACGGCGGCACCCCGAACGCGTCGCCGGCCTGATCTTGTCTGATACCACGCCGCCGCTGCCAGGACGCCTGAACTCGCTCCGGTTCCGTGCGGCGCTCCTGTCACGCCTGCCCCAGCGCAGCATCCGCGCCCTGCTGACCATCGGCATCGGCCAATACCTGCGAAACATGCCCCCGAACGAACGGCGGTTCTGGCGCGCCCATTTCGCCGAGCACATCGCCGCCCTTACGAAAGCCGAGGTGCTGGACCGGGCCCGCGCCTGGATCGACTTCGACCGGCACTACACGGCCCCACCGAACCCGAAGCGCGACGTGCTGATCCTCCAGGCCGCTGACGACCGGATGGTCAGCCCAGGCCAACACGCGGCGCTATGCGCTCTGTATCCTTGCGCCACACGCCACGCCATCCGCGGCGGGGGGCACGCGGCGAGTCTGTCACGGGCGGGGGAGTACATCGAGGCGATACGCGGGTTTTTTGAAGCCCTCACCCCCTTCCCCTCTCCCCTGCTCCCGGCTTTCGCCGGGGGAGAGGGGTGCCTGGAGCACGGCCCGACTGCGGCTGCGCCCGGGGCCGCTCCTACTGGTATCCCTCCCGTGGAGGGGCTGCCGATGGGGTGCCTGACACCCGCGGAGCGGGTGGCGGGGTGAGGGCTCTCGACACCGCCGCCTTGATCCTGCTGGCGCTGTACGCGCTGGACCGGCTGTTGAAGCTGCTCGCCGTGCGGCACTTTTTCCGGCGCGCCGCGCCGCCGGCGCCGGAGCGGTGGCCGGTCGTGTCGCTGATACAGCCGATCACGCGAGGCGCGACGAACCTCCGGGCGCACCTTCTGGCGCGGGCGGCGCTGGAGTATCCTGTGGTTGTCCAACACCTGCCCGTTTGCGACGCGGGGGACGCGGAATCGCAGGCGGTCTGCCGAGAGGCACTGCCGGCGTGCGATCTGGTGCTCGTGGAGCCGGAGGAGACGGGCGGCGTGGTAGCGTCCAAGACGGTGAAGATGGCGGCGGGGCTGGCGCGGGCAAACGGCGAGGTGGTGTGCTTCGTGGATGATGATATCGGGCTGCCGCCGGACGCGCTTCGGGTGCTGGTGTCGCATCTTGGCCTGCCGGGGGCGGGGGCGGTGTTCGGGCTGGCGTGCCAGACGTCGTGGCGCACGGTCTGGTCGAGCCTGATGAGCGGGTTCGTCAACGCGAATGCTCTGGTCGGTTACGTCCCGCTCACCTACCTGGTGGAGCCGTACACGATCACCGGCCATTGCTTCGCCCTGCGCCGGGACGTTCTGGACGCCACGGGGGGTCTGGAAGGGCTGGCACGGCGCATCGACGACGACCACGAGATCGCGCGGCGCGTGCGGCGGGCGGGTCTGCGGATCGTCCAGACGCCGCTGGTCTATCGGGTGGACAACGAACTGGGCACGCTGCGGTCGTACCTCGTTCAGATGCGGCGCTGGTTCGTGTTCCCGCGGCAGACGATGCTCCCGTACCTGACGCCCCGCGAGCGCCACGTCTCGCTGCTCCTCAGCGTCGGCAACCTGCTCCCCAGCCTGCTGGGAGTCCTCGCGCTCTCGACGTGGCGACCGGCGCCCCTGCTCGCGCTGGGGCTGGCGGTGGCCCTTTTCGCCGTCACCTACGCCGTGTGCGAAATAGGCTACCTGCCGGACCGCACCCCGGCCGGCCGTTGGCCGCTGCTCCTGGTCGTCGCGCTGGTCACGCCGCTGCACGTCCTCGCAGCGATGGCGGCCGGCGGCAGCCGCATCGAGTGGCGCGGGCAGCGGATAAAGGTGCATCGCGGGGGAGCGTTCGAGGTGCTGCCGCCGTGATGACCTGGCTCGTGGTGGGGCTCGCCGCCCTCCTCCTGGCCGAAAAGGCGTGGCGGCACGCGCTCGTCGTGCGGTTCTTTCGGCGGCCGGTCCCGGCGGCAGCGCGCGACCCGAAGCTCGTCAGCATTTTGCAGCCGATCCTGAGCGGCGATCCGACGCTGCCCGACTGTTTGGAGCGCAACCTGTGCCTCCGGACGCGCTACTCCGTCGAGTTCGTGTGGCTCGTGGACGACGACGATTGGGAAGCGCAGCGCCTGTGCCGCGACCTGGCCGCCCGACACCCCGAGCGCCCGGTCGCGGTTCTGGTCCTGCCGCCGCCCTCTGCGCAGCACAATCCCAAGACGGTGAAGCTGATCGCGGGCATGGAAGCGGCGGGCGGCGACGTCGTGTGCGTGCTGGACGACGACACGGTGCTGCCCGATGGCGGCCTGGAGCAATGCCTGCCGTATCTCGACCGGCCGGGCGTCGGGCTCGCCTTCGGGCTGCCGTACTACGTCCACTTCGGGAACCTGTGGTCGTCGCTGGTATCGTGCTTCGTAAACGCCAGCAGTCTGCTGACTTACGTCCCCTACATCGCGCTCGCCGACCCGTTCACGGTCAACGGGATGTTCTACGCCGCCCGACGCGACGTGCTCGCTGCGGTCGGCGGCTTCGCGGGTCTGGAGGAGACGCTGGCGGACGATTTCGCCGTCGCGCGGCGCTTCCGGGCGCACGGCTGGCGTCTGGCGCAGACGCCGCTGCGCCACGGCATCGCCACCCACGTCCGTGACCTGCGCCACTACCTGAGCCTGATGCAGCGCTGGTTCGTGTTCCCGCGCGAATCGCTGCTCCGGCACCTGAAGGGACGGGACCGGGTCGTAGTGTACGGCATGGGCCTTGTCGCCAACCTGGCGCCGCTCCTGCTCGTCGTCCTGGCCGCCGCGTTCCCGTCCGTGCCGGCCGCGCTCGCGGCGCTCCTTTATTTCGGCTACAGCGCCGCCGTCGCCGCGCACCTGAACCGCACGTTCCTCCACGGCGTCACGCCGGGTCGGGCGCTGCTGGCGGTGCCGCTGGTCCAGATCCTCTTCCCGGTCCAGCTGCTCGCCGCGCTTGTCGCGCCGCAGCGCATCGTGTGGCGCGGGCACGTGATGGAAGCCGAGCCCGGCGGCGGCCTGCGCGTCGTGCGCCGCCGGACGGAAGGCGGCGGTTCAGGGCAGGAGCAGGTGTAGGTCGCCGAACTCGTGCCACAGGTAGTTTTCGCGTAGTGCCTCCCGGTAGGCGTGCGCCAGATGCGCCTCGTCGGCCAGCGCGCGGAGCATCGCCAGGTGCGTGGCGCGCGGCTCGTGCAGCCCGGTCAGCAGGCCGTTGACGGTACGGAGGCCTCGCGCGGGGGTGATGACGAGACGCGTCCAGCCCTCGCCGGGACGGGCCGCGCCGTCGGCGCCGGTGACGGTTTCGAGCGCGCGCACGACCGTGGTGCCGACGGCGACGACGCGCCGGCCGTGGGTGCGGGCGTCGTTCACGCGGCGGGCGGTCTCGGCCGGGACGCGGTAGAACTCTTCGTACGGCGGCTCGTGGTCTTCCGGGCTGGCGA
>CADCTO010000585.1 GCA_902805585.1 uncultured Armatimonadota bacterium
GCATAACGGTTCATCAGGGGGGTGACCGAGATGCCGTGGACGATGATGGAGACGGCCACCGCGGTGAGCGTCAGGCCGGTCAGCTTCTCGGCCAGCGGGCCGGGCAGGCCGTGCGCGAGGGCGTAGGTGAGGTAGTAGATGGAGCCGATGCCCCGGATGCCGAACCAGCCGATGAGCCGGCGCTGGAACCGCGACGAGCGCGAGCCGATCAAGCCGACCCACACGGAAAGGGGGCGCACGCCCAGCAGCAGGAGGGGCACGAACCAGAGCGCCTCGGCCGGCAGGAACCGCCTGGACAGGATCCCGCCGATCACCACCACGACGGCCACCTCGCCGATGCGTTCCAGCTGCTCGGTGAAGCCCAGCACGGCCTGCGCCATGTACGCCGGCGCCTTGTCGGGGTCGGTGGCGACTTCCTCACCCGCGCCGGCGCCCGCCGCCACCGCGACCTCCACGGGCACCTCGTTCGTCCCCGTCGCCTGCCGCTCCACGCTGCGCAGGGCGAGCCCGGCCGCGAAGACGGCCAGGAACCCGTAGGTGTGGGCGAGCAGCGCGACCCCGTAGGCGAGCGCGATGAGGCCGAGCGCCAGGAAGTCGTCGAGCCCCACCGCCTCCTTGTGCTCGCGGCGCAGGTACAGAACGAGCCGCCCGACCAGCATCCCCAGCAGCCCGCCGACGGCCAGCCCGCCCGCCGTCGCCCACACGACATCCACCGCCACCCACCGCCAGCCCCCCACGCCCAGCTCGTGCAGGCCCAGCAGCCCCAGGCCCAGCATCACGAAGGGGAAGGCCGTCCCGTCGTTCAGGCTCGCCTCGCCGGTCAGGCTGAAGCGCAGCCGGTCCCGGTCGCCCGGGTCCGCGACCTGGACGTCCGAGGCGAGGACGGGATCGGTGGGGGCGAGGATCGCGCCCAGCAGGACGGCGGCCCCGACCGGCAGGCCGAGCAGGAACACGCCGGCCGCAGCGATCAGCCCGACCGTCAGGGCCATGGAAGCGAAGGCGAGCCGCAGCGGCAGCAGCCACATCCGGTCGCGGAGCGGCACGCTGAGCTTCAGCCCGGCCGTGAACAGCGAGATGAGCACGGCCACCTCGGTCAGTCGCTCCAGCACGGCCGCCTGCGCGATCGGGTCGGCGCGCATCAACCCCCAGCCGGCGGGGCCGAGCGCGAACCCGACGAGCAGGTACAGCATCGAGGTGCTGAGCGGGAGGCGCTTCAGGACCGAGGCGGCGAGCGCCATCAGGATCAGCAGCGCGCCGATGGCGAGGAACCAGAGGTTGAAATTCACGCGCTCTGCGGACCCGGCGGGGCGCTCGCGGCGTCGGCGAGCGGTGTTGCGGTGGCTGTCACGGCCATGATATACCCGTTTATGCCCGGTCCCACAAGCCGCCTGCTTTCGCCGGTGGTAAAATGAGCCACGGCACCGCCGTTCCGCGTCGGGGCCGACGGTACCCGGCCGCGTTTTCCGGGAGTCATAGGAACCCACTTTGATGCACCGCACGGTTGACCGCAGGTACGCCGCCCTGTACCTCCTGGGTCCCATCGTCCTGCTCGTCTCCTGCCTGGCCGTCCGCGCCGGAACCGTATCTCCCGCGGTGAAGGCGCGGGCAGGCGCGACCACGGCCGCGGAAGTGGACTTCGACCGTGACGTGCGCCCCATCCTGTCCGAAAACTGCTTCACCTGCCACGGCTTCGACGCCAGCAAGCGCCAGGCCGGGCTGCGACTCGACACGGCCGAGGACGCCTACCGGAAGCTCCCGTCCGGCAAGCGGGCGATCGTCCCCGGCAAGCCGGAAGCCAGCGAGCTGGTCAAGCGGGTCGTCGCCCACGGCGTGCTCCGGATGCCGCCCGCGAGCGCGAACAAGACGCTGAGCGCGTTCCAGGTCGCGGTCCTGCGGCGGTGGGTCCGGCAGGGCGGGCAGTACACGCAGCACTGGGCGCTGATGGCGCCGAAGCGGCCCGCGGCGCCAACGGTGAAAGACGCCGCCTGGGTCCGCAACCCCGTTGACCGGTTCATTCTCGCCCGTTTAGAGAAGGAAGGACTCCGGCCGTCGCCGGAAGCCGACCGGCGCACGCTGATCCGCCGCGTCTCGCTCGACCTGACCGGCCTGCCCCCGACCGTCGCCGAGCTGGACGCCTTCGTGGCCGACCGGCGCCCGGACGCCTACGAGCGGCTGGTGGACCGGCTGCTCGCGAGCCCGCACTACGGGGAGCGGATGGCGCTGCCCTGGCTGGACCTGGCCCGCTACGCCGACACGCACGGCTACCACATCGACAGCCACCGCGACATGTGGCGCTGGCGCGACTGGGTGATCGACGCCTTCAACCGCAACCTGCCTTACGACCGGTTCACCGTCGAGCAGCTCGCAGGCGACCTGCTGCCGGACGCGACGCTGGACCAGAAGATCGCCAGCGGCTTCAACCGCAACCACCCCATCAACTTCGAGGGCGGGGCGATCCCCGAGGAGTACGCGGCCGAGTACGTCATGGACCGCGTCGACACGACCAGCACCGTCTTCATGGGGCAGACCGTCGCCTGCGCCCGGTGCCACGACCACAAGTACGACCCGGTCACGCAGAAGGAGTACTACCAGTTGTACGCCTTCTTCAACAACGTGCCGGAGCAGGGGCTGGACGGCCAGAAGGGCAACGCGGCCCCGTTCATCAAGGCCCCGCTGCCCCGGCAGGAGCGGCAGCTCGCCAACTACGACAGGACCATCGCGAACCTGGAGCGGCAGGTGCAGGCGCGGGTCGAGGCGGTCGGCGGGGCGCAGGCCGAAGGGGAGGCGAAGGCGGCGGCGGCGCTCGGCGGCGCATCGTCGGCCCTGGGCGCCGGGCTCCGTGCGCACTACGGCTTCGACGAGGGCGGTGCAGCGGGCGTATCCAAATCCCTATCGTTGGTCGGCAAGGCCGCCCGGGTGGACAGCGGCAAATCCGGCGCCGCGCTCCAACTCGACGGCGACAGCCACGCCGAGCCCGGCGACCAGGGGGTGACCGATTTCGACCGCGGCGACGCGTTCTCCTACGGCGCCTGGGTCAAGCCCGCCGGACGCGAGGGCATGACCGTTCTTTCGCGTATGGACGATGCGGCGGGCATCCGCGGCTGGGACCTGTACCTGTCGGACGGCAAGGCGTTCGTCCATCTCATCCACGACTGGGACAAGAACGCCATACGCGTCAACACCAAAGGCCCTGCCGCCTACGAGCCGAACCAGTGGGCGCACCTGTTCGTGACCTACGACGGCGGCGGCAAGGCCGCAGGCCTCAAGGTGTACGTCAACGGCAAGCCGGCCGAGGTCGAGATCACGCACGACACGCTGTCGGGCACGATCCGGACGGCCCGGCCCGCGCGCATCGGCCGGCGGACGCCGAGTGCGCCGTTCAAGGGCATGATCGACGAGGTGCGCGTTTACGGCCGTCTGCTTTCCGGGCCGGACGTGGAGCGCCTGTGGCGGGCCGAGACGATCCGCCCGATCCTGGCGACGGCCGCCGACAAGCGCACGGAGGAGCAGAAGGCCGCGCTCCGCACCTTCACCCTGGAAAACACCGACCCGGCGTACCGGACGCTTTCCGCGGTCCTGGCCGACTGGCGCAAAAAGCGGACCGAGCTTGACAACGCCATCCCGACCACGATGGTGATGCAGGAGATGGACAAGCCGCGCGAAACGCGCCTCCTGCTCCGCGGACAGTACGACCAGAAGGGCGAGAAGGTCGCCCCGGGCGTGCCCGCCGTGCTGCCGCCGATGCCGAAAAACGCGCCGGCGAACCGGCTCGGTCTGGCCCGCTGGCTCGTGTCGCCGTCGCACCCGCTGACCGCGCGCGTCGCCGTCAACCGCTACTGGCAGAATTACTTCGGCCAGGGGATCGTACGCACGTCCGAGAACTTCGGCACGCAGGGCGAGTGGCCGACGCACCCGGAACTGCTGGACTGGCTCGCGACCGAGTTCGTCCGAACGGGCTGGGACATCAA
>CADCTO010000586.1 GCA_902805585.1 uncultured Armatimonadota bacterium
ACGGCGCGCACGCACTCGCGCCCCGGCGACAGCGCCGTCCGCAGCACCGCCACGGCCGCGTCCGGCGGGCACGCACCGCACGTGAACACATCGGCGGCCAGGTACCCCCATTCCGGGTAGGTGTGGAATGCGATGTGCGACTCAGCGAGCGGCAGGAAGCCTGTCAACCCGCCCCCCGGAAATCGGTGCAGAACGGGCGGCGACAGCGGGGTCATCCCCGCCGCGCCCGCCGCCTCTGTCAGGCAGCGCGACAGGCCGTCGGCGTCGGTCAGGAGCGCCGGAGACACGTCGTAGAAGTCGATCAGGGCGTGAACGCCGACGGCGGCGGCCGCCCTCACCCCCTTCCCCTCTCCCCTGCCTCCGCTCCGCGGGGGGAGAGGGGTGCCTGTCACCCCATCGACAGCCGCTTCACCTGAGGGAATTCCGGAGGGCATGGCCCCGGGCGGAGCAGAAGTCGAGCTTGCCCCAGGCACCCCTCTCCCCCCGCGAAGCGGGAGCAGGGGAGAGGGGAAGGGGGTGAGGGCACAGAGGTTTCACACAAGGCGGGAGACCGGTCGTGGAGCCAGAAGCGCTCTGGCTTGACCGGATCGGGGCACCCCATCATTACGAAGTTAAGGAGCAGGTTCCGCGCCGGCAGGAGGAGCAGAGCACGGTTCGGGTGAAAAGCATGGAAGGGGGCAGGCAACCATGCGCGTTCCGTTCCGCCGGATCTGGATTCTCGTCACGATCGTCGTCAATGTGTGGATGGCGTTCCTCGTGATACGCTGGCTGGCGCACCGGCAGGGCGTGGCCCTCGGACCACCGCCCGACCCGGCTCGCCTCCGCGCCCGACCCGGTGAGGCTACCCGTGCGCCCTTCGCGGCCGGCCGTCGCCCCCCTCCGCCATCGTCTTCCACACAGCCGCTTTCGCTGGTGCACCAAGACGGGCCGGCGACGCTGTACAGCCGTGGCGTCAACCGGTTCCGAGCGATGACCAGGAATGGTGACGAGATATGGCTCGCCACATCGGGCGGTGTAAAGCGCGTCCGAAACACCGGGCGGGGCGGTCCGCCGGCGCTCCGTTTATACACCGAATCCGACGGCCTGCCGAACGGCAATGTCCTCGCTATCGGGAGTGGCGGCGACGAGGTATGGTGCGTAACAGGAGGGCCTGCCGCTCTACGCGGCGGCAAAGTGCAGGTGGACTTCATGATCTGCCGCTATGACCCGGCATCGGATCGGTGGCGAACCGAGCGCCGGATTCAGGGAATCCGTTCAACCTTCGGCCCCCGGAGCGAGCGTCACGGGTCTGGCCCGGCCTGGTCCATCTCCAACCAGGTCACCGTTGCTGTCGGCGAAGCGCTGGCCTGTTTCGGCATCGGTGAGTCCGATGCGGGACAGCCACGGCTGCGACTGCTGGACCGGAATACGCGCACGTGGAGCGACGTTCCGCTGCCCGCAATGGCCAACCCTTTGGTGCGTGGGCAAGAGCCCCCTTTCGCCATCACGTATCTGCATACGGACCGGCATGGCGTCTGGGTCGCCACAACACAGGGTCTGTTTCGCTACTTCCCGGCGACGCGTACATGGAGGCGCTTCCTGGACGAACGCACCTTCGCGTTCGGCGGGGCAAATGTCGACGCCATGTGGCTGCTCGGAGGCCAACGGATTTCGCAAGGACGCGACAGGGCCGGACGGTTTGATCACGGGCAGTGGATCCTGACCCGCATCCCGGCCGGCGATCCAGGCGCCGAGGGGGCTGCCGAGTGGGACCTGCCGGTAGAGCGACGCCCCGCCGACTCGCAGAACCCCTTCCGCTTCAGCCAGGCGGAACCGTTGGGCCTGAACGTTACCCATGGTCAGGACGCCGCTTGGGTAGCGACGTTCAGCGGCCACTGGCCACCGGGCGATCGAACGGTTACCTTCCACCACGTCCAGAACAGACGTCTAAAATCGATCGTGGCGGCCGGGCCCGAGGCGCTGGAAGGGCTGTCGGACGATGCCGTGCTGCCCGTGGTCGTTCCCGGACCCCCGTCAGGCGGCATGTTGCCGTACCGACTATATCCTGCCACTGAGAAGCGGTTCGCGCAGTGGTGGCATCCCGACGCCGGCCTTCCGTTCGACCCGACTTGGACTTCGTACCTGCCTCCGCTCCCCGAGGGGTTGCCGTGGCCGGGGCAGCAGTGGCGGATCGAGCAGGACGCGCGGGGGCGGTGGGGCGTCGTGTGCAACGAGCAAGCGTTCTACCCAGCGCCATCCACGACCGGCGATCAGGTGTCGTTGAGAGCACTCGGCGCGACCGAAGGCGCGCTCTGGGTGCTAGGAAGCCGTCATTCCGAAAACGGCGGCGATGCCGAGCAGATAGTCTGGCGCCTGCGGGCGGAGGGGAAAAGTGACGTTCACGGTTCTGATCTCGGTCTGCCGCGAGGATTCAATACGAGTCTTGAACGTCTCGTGAGTGACGGCAAAAGCGTTTGGGCGGTAGGGAGCGGCAGCGCGTACCACTTTGACGAACGCGCCGGGCGTTGGGAGGATGTGGCCGCCGAACTGCGCCAGCGTTCGCGGAACAAACCTGCATCACTAGCCGTTCAGGATGTGGTTTCAGACGTACACGGCCGGCGCTATGTCTGGGTGACGACACAAACCTTCCGTGACACCACGGTGACCGTCCGGCCTGGCTTGAATATGGGTTGGCGGGAGTCGGACCCGTTCGACTTGTGGCGCTACGACACGCAGACGAAAAAGTGGGCGCCTTACCCGCTTCCTCCCCCCTTGCGCGAGGCGGGCCGCACCGGTGGGGAGAGGCTGATGGCAGAGCCAAACGCTATCTGGGTGACCGCCGGACGGGCGGGCGTGCTACGTTACCGCCCGTCGGACGGAACGTGGAAGCAGATACGTCCAGCACACATACCCGACGCCGGGGTTCGGGTTGTTTTCCGGGGATCAGACGGGATAGTGTGGTTTGCCGGCCCGGGTTTCGCGGTGCGCTGGGACGAAAGGGCCCCTTCGCGGGCGGGGGTCGCACAAAGGAGGCAACCCGATGCAGGTCGCCGTCTTCCGCACCAGGTCCTTTGACCGCAGGTGCCCCCTCACCGGCCGCGGGACGGGCCACGCCTGCGCGAACATGATCGCCGCCTGAGGGGGAGGGACCGGTCGCGTGGCAGAGCCGTGGGCCGCGGACGTGGAGCTGTCAGCCGCAGACGCGGGCCGGCTGATCGCCCGCCAGTTCCCCCCGCTCGCCGGGGCGCGTGTGGAACCCTTCGGGGTCGGGTGGGACAACGCCGCGTTCCTCGTGGATGGGCGCCTCGTGTTCCGCTTCCCGCGTCGCCAGTTTGCGGCCGGGTTCATTGCGCGCGAGGCACAGGTTCTGCCGCTGCTCGCCCCGCACCTCCCCCTGCCCATACCGGTCCCGACGTTCGCGGGGGAGCCTGACGACGGCTACCCGTACCCGTGGGCCGGTTACGCACTCCTTCCGGGCACGACCGCCTGCCGGGTCGCCTGGTCCGAGGAGGAGCGGGCGGGCTGCGCGGTCCCCCTCGCCCGGTTCCTCGCCGCGCTGCACCGGATCCCCGTGGATCCGGAAACGGCGGCCTGGGCCCCGGGCGACGACATCGGGCGGGCCGACTTCGCCAAGCGCGTCCCGATGGTCCAGGAGCGCCTTTCGGCCGTCGCCCCTACGCTGCAAGGAAGGGTCGTAGTCGAGCCCCTGCTGGAACTCGTGGATCGGCTCGCGCCCACGCCCCCGATGGCTGGGCCGCCCTGCTGGGTCCACGGCGATCTGTACGCCCGGCATCTCCTGGTGGACGAGGAACGGCGCCCGTGTGGTGTGATCGATTGGGGCGACGTGCACCTGGGGGACCCCGCCCTCGACCTTTCGCTCGCCTTTGGTTTCCTCGCCCCGTCCGCGCGCGACACGTTCCGAGACGCCTACGGCCCGATCGATGACACGACGTGGGACCGGGCGCGCTTCCGCGCCCTCTTCTACGGGGCCGTGCTGACCGAGTACGGGGCCGCGACCGGCGACGACCCCATCCGCGCGGCGGGCGAGTACGCGCTCCGGGCCGCCGCCGTCTGAAAGAACCTTTCCGCAGGTGGTCAGGCAGGGGCTACTCGTGGACGTACGCCCAGTCGCCGATGCGCTCGACGCGCCCCCCGTACATGTGGCCCGGATAGTTCCGTTCCGGCCAGTAGACAAGTGAATCCCAGTTTAACATGCCTAGGGATGTGTTCACCCGCAGTTCGTAGGAGCCGAATCGGCCGCGCCCGCCCTCGGGAAGCCGGTACCCGAAGTGCGGGTAGCCCGCCGCGCCCGTGGCAGGGACCCTGTCGAGGAACGCGGGCACCAGACCATCCAGCGCAGCGGGGTAGCGCCCGTTAGCCCGGCGATACGCGGCAAGGGCATGGATGAGGGGCCGCCCGCTCCGCGTCATCCGCACGATGCCGGCGCGCCGCGCGGCGGACAGCGGTCCCCGGATCGGCTGCCAGCCGAACAGCCAGGACGCGGCCGAGACCACGATCACCAAGAGCCAGAGCAGGGCGACACTCCGCGGCTCTCGCTTGTGCGCTAACACCTGCACGACGCGGAACGCCCCGATGAAGGGCAGCACCAGCCCGATGGCGAATAAGGCGAACGATCCGCAGAAGAACACAAACGGGAGCAGCGGCGCCGTCCATTGGAGTGCCGACGGCAGCGGCGCCGTTTGCAGCGCGGCCGCCGCCAGCAGACCGACCGGGGTCGTCATCGGGACGACGGCGAGAATGACAAGGGCCAGGAACGGCGTCCGGACCCCACGCCGTTCCTGCGCATCGGCTCGTGCATGCATTACGTGAGGGCGCGAAGGCGCAAAGCCGCCAGGGGGCATTTCCCACCGTTGCTCTGCGCCTTCGAGCGTGTTCTTTCTACCCGAACAGGACCGGCTGGCCGCCGTTTTTGGCGGACTCGTAGATCGCCTCCAGCACTTCGGAGACGACGCAGGCCTGCTCGGGCGTCACGACGGGGGACCTGTCGTTCACGACGGCGTCGATCCACAGCGCGGCCTCGACCTCGTGCGGCTCCGAGGAAGCGCCCTCGTAAAAGGCGACGCCGCCCGCCGACAGCTCGATCTCCTTGGAGTACAGCCGGCTGTTCTGCTCGCCGTTGATGCGGAGGCCCTTCTTCATGTCCGCGCCTGCTTCGGTGCCCATCAGGGTGCACTTGGCCTCGTCCACGTCCAGCGTGTTCAGCGCCCAGGACGATTCCAGGAAGATGGTCGCCCCGTTCTGCATCTGGATGAACCCGAAGGCCGAGTCCTCGACCGTGTAGATCTTCGGGTCCCACGGCCCCCAGGCGTTGGCGGCGTTCTCCCGGTCGGCCAGCTTGCGGTACACCGTTCCCGTCACCGACTTGACCTGGTAGTTGTCCATGAGCCAGAGGGTCAGGTCGAGCGCGTGCGTGCCGATGTCGATCAGCGGGCCGCCGCCCTGCTTCTCGGCGTCCAAAAAGACGCCCCAGGTCGGGACGGCGCGGCGGCGGATGGCGTGCGCCTTGGCGAAATAGATGTCGCCCAGCTCGCCGTCCTGGATGAGCTGTTTGAGGTACTGGCTGTCGGCGCGGTAGCGGCTCTGGTAGCCGATGGTCAGCTTCTTGCCCGTGCGTTTGGCGGCCTCCACCATGGCGCGGGCGTCCGCCGCGCGCTTGGCCATCGGCTTCTCGCACATGACGTGGCACCCCGCCTCCAGCGCGGCGATGCTGATGGGCGCGTGGCTGTCGTTGGGCGTCAGGACGTGGACCACGTCCAGGCCGCCCGCCTTGAGCATCTGTTGGTAGTCCGTGTACACCTTGGCGCCCTTCGCGCCGTGCTCCGTCGCAGCCTTTTTCGCCTTCTCCTCGACGAGGTCGCACAGGGCGACGATCTCGACGTTGCCGAGCTTGGACAGCCCGGGCAGATGCTTACCGTTCGCGATACCGCCGCAGCCGACGATACCGACCTTCACTGTTTCCGGCATATGGGTTTCCTTGTGGTTAAAGAGTCGGGGGTATCAGTTCGCCCCGAGGCGGGGGCGAATCCTCCCTGCGGCGCTATTTGTTCCGCCGCCGCGCCGCCGTGCGGGTGGTCGCGAGCATGCCCCTGCCGCCCTCGGGGAAGCTGGTGCCGCGTCGGCCGTGCGTCGCGTACCGCTCGCGCTCGACGAGCCACTCGCGGTCGAACCGCTCCGGTGTCGGTGCCGTCGCCGGATTGTACCGGTGCAGGCGGAAAACGGGCGGCGGCGGTATACTCCTTGTAGGGGCGTTTGTTCGCCCGGGATACCGCCATGTCCGACACGCTCCCTTCCGACACGGTCACCTTCCTGTTCACGGACATCGAACGTTCGACGGAGACGGTTCAGGCGCTGTCGGGCGGGGTCGATGGGCCAGACGACGCCCTCGAGCCGTACCTGCGGGCGCTCCTCGCCCTGGTGGCGGAGCACGGCGGCCGCATCGGCGGGACGCCGCCCGCCGGGGACACCCTCCTGGCCGCGTTCCCGTCCGCCACGGACGCGCTCGAATGCGCCGCCCGGATCCAGCAATTGCCGATCCCCGGGCCGACGTTCGCGGAAGGCGCCGGGCGGGCCCGGACGGGGGCGGTGCGGATAGCCGCCGTGCACGCGGCGCAGAGGCGGCCTACGCCGGGCGGCGACGGGATGTTCCTCCAGCAAGAGGACGTGACCCACGGGTCGCGGATCCTGCGCCTCGCCCACGAGGGGCAGATTCTCGTTTCCGACGAGGCCCGCAGGCGCAGTGACGAGGGGCGGTGGGCGGGCCGGTGGGCGGAGTGGCCGAACCGCCGGATCAAGGACTGGGAGACGCCGGAGACGCTGCACGAACTGCGGCACGACGGGCGGGAGGCCCGGGAACCCGGGGCGCAGTTCCTGCCGGAGTGGTTCCGCGAGCAGGACGCGTACGTCCCGCGACCGGCGTTGGAGGCCGAAATCCTGGACGGCTTCCGGCGGAAAACCCGGGCAGGCGGCGGCGGGGCCCGACTGGTGACGATCCACGGCCACGGCGGGACGGGCAGAACGCGGCTGGCGATGCACTGCTGCATCCAGGCCGTCGGGATGTTCGAAGGGCGACTGTACTGCGCCCGGCCGGACGCCTCCGCCGCAGGCGCACGCGGCGACGACCGGTCGCGCCTGGGGCTGCTGGCCGCCGCCATCGCCGAGGCGTTGCCGCTGACCGGCGGCGAGCCGGTGACGCCCGAGACCCTGCCGCAACGTCTGCCGAAGAACGTCCGCCTGCTGCTGCTGGTCAACGACTACGAGACCGTCGCCTCCAAAGCGTCCGCCCTCCTGCTGCAGCGCCTGCTCGACGCCCGCCCCGGCCTGGTCGTTCTGGTCACCGGGCGCGGGCCCGTGGGTTTGGCCGCTTCGGAAGTCGATAGACACATCGTCGGCCTCGAACCGGCGGACGCCCGCCGACTTTTTCTGGCGCGGGTGCGCGAGCGCAAAGGCGACCCGGGCTGGTCGCCCCCGGCTCCGGACGAGCGGGCGGTCGGAGACATCCTCGAACTCACGGCGCGCATCCCGCTGGCGCTGGAGCTGGTCGCCGCCCGCACGGATCGGACCGCGTCGGGGAGCGCTGCCGGCCTGGAGACGGAGTCATTACCGAAGGGCGCCGCGGTTCCACCGCCGCCCGCCGACGCGGCGCGCCGCGTCGGCGCCGGGGGGCGGCACCAGGCCCTGGAGAACTGCCTCAACTGGTCGTGGAACCTGCTGACGGGGCCGGGCCAGCGGGAGGCGCTGGTCTGCCTCGGCCTGTTCGCGGACGGCTGCCCGGCGGAGGAGATGGCCGCCTGCTTCCCCGAGATCGCTGGCGAGCCCCTGGAAGCGGTGCTGGACGCGGGGCTCGCCCGCCGCCGAAAGGACGGCGAGACCGGCACCGGCCTCTACACCCTGCTGCGGCCCGTGCGCGCCTTCGCCCGCGAACGCCTGCCGCAGACCGACCCGGAGAACGCGCTGCGGGCCCGCTTCGTCGCCCACTTCCGGCAGGTCGCCCGGGAGAACGGGGGCTTCCAGGGTCTGGAAGTCCCGGCGGAGCGGGTGCGCCTCCAGGCGGTCTGGAGGCACGCCCTGGCCGCCGGGCACGTCGCCGCCGCGCTCGGGGACGCCGGGGCGTGCGCGGACATCGCGAACGGGCTGATGCACTTCGTCATGCATCGCGCGCTGTGGGAGTACGCGCTTCCCTGCTTCGAGCGGGCCGCCGAGGTCTGCGGGCGCGCGCTCCCGGAGCACGACCCGTCCCTCGCCAGCGTGCTCAACAACCTGGCCGTGCTGTACCAGGCGCAGGGCCGCTACGGCGAGGCCGAGCCGCTGTTCGTGCGGGCGCTGGAGATCCGCGAAAATGGGCTGCCGGAGAACGGTTTAGACGTCGCGGTTGCGCTGAACAACCTTGCCGTTCTTTACACGGATCAGTCCCGCTACACCGAAGCCGAGCCGCTCTACGAACGCGCGCTCGCTCTCCGCGAGAGAGCGCTCCCGGAGGACGATCCGGACGTCGCTACGACCCTGAACGGCCTGGCGGAGTTGTACCAGGCGTGGGGCCGTCCCGTCAAAGCCGAGCCGCTCTACCAGCGCTCGCTCGAGATCCTGGACCGCATCCTTCCCGGGAACCACCCCGCCCTCGCGACCGCGCTGAACAACCTGGCCGTGCTCTACGCGGATCAGTCCCGCTACGGCGCGGCCGAACCGCTCTACGAGCGGGCGCTGGGGATCCTGGAGCGCGTGCTGCCGGAGGACGATCCGTCGCTCGCCACCGTCCTCAACAACCTGGCCGGGTCGTACCTGGCCCGGGGCCGCCCCGCCAGGGCCGAACCGCTCTACGAGCGATCGCTCGGGATCCTGCAGCGCATCCTCCCGGAGGACGCCCCCGATCTGGCGGTCACGCTCAACAACCTGGCCGTGGCGTACGCGGATCGCGGCCGCTACGCCGAGGCCATGCCGCTCTTCGAGCGGGCGCTCCGGATCGAGCGGCGAACCACGGGGGCGCGCCGTCTGGTGCGGTCGCGGGTTTTGAACAACTACCTGCTGGTGGTCGTCCAGCAGGGCCCCGTCGACACGAGCCGGGTTCTGCTGGGGAGGCTGAACACCGCCTTGCGGAGGCGCGGCTTCGTCCGACGCCGCTGATGGCGAGGGCGGAGCCCGCCGACACCGGGCGATCCCGGATGGCGGGCGTGCGTACCATCATGGTCTACGACTATTCCCGGGCGTGTATTTCCGATTGGCGATAGGCCGGTTCCTCGGTCGGTTCGCCGGTTCGTGGCCGGTGCGGGACGCGAAGCCGAGCGGGGCACGCTCGGGCAACGGCAGGGCGATCTCCTCGGGGCCCGGGCGAAGTTTGGACGTGGTGCGAGCGCCCCGCCGCTCCGAGGGCGTCGCGTTCAGCGCAGCGCGGTCGGCACGAACGCGCTTACACTCCCGCGTACCTCTCGTGCGAATCCCCGGTGGGCCCGTGTGCCGCCGTCTCAGGGGCGGCGCACCCCCGGTGACGACGGGGCCACCCGCAACGCAACATCACGGACGAAGGTCGGAACGGTCAGAGACAGCACCCCGGCGTGCACGGCGGCCGTCTCGGAACGCAGCACCCTGCCGATCCGGGTATGCCACCACTCCAACCGGTATCTGCCCGGCCGCGACACGGGGACCCGCACGGCGATGCCCGTGTACGTCTTCGGCACCACGCCTTCGCGGTCGCTGGCCCAGTTGGACTCGGGATCTTGAAGCCAGAGGAGCGTTTCGCCCGAGGGCGCATCCGACAGCGCATACGTGCGGAGCGCGGGGTAGCGGGACGAGCGCGCTCCTTGGAACGTGAGCGCCGCCATCTGGAGCCAGTCGCCTTCCGTGTTCTCCAGGGTAACGGTGTGCTTGCCCGCCGGAATAGCGAAACTCACGTCCTTGTTGAAGACGGCCTGGTAGATGCCGCCGTATTCCGGGAACTGCTTGGTGGATTCATAGCCCTTCGGCCCCTCGGGGCTCGCGTCGAAGGGGAACCGGCCTACCGGCTTCCCGTCCACCGAAACACGCAGGTCCGCCTTGACGGAGACCGTGGCGACTCGGACGACCAGGCGGGCCGCTTTCGGCAAGTCAACGGCCAGCGTGAGCGGCGCCCGCAGCTCGGGCTTGTTGGGGCCGAACAGGTGCGACAGCAGGCTCCCGCCCCGGGTCGCGCCATCCCGCCCGACGATAACGGTGCCCGTCGGCTTGGCCCCCCAGCCCTCGGTCGGGGCCAGCACCAGATCGGTGAAGGTCTCCGCCCCTTTCGTAGTCGCGGTGGGTGCGGCGATGTACACGGGCTCGAACCGGCGGCGCGGCCAGTCGATAGTCCTGGCGAACCGTGCCACGCCAGTGAAGTGGGCGTACAACGTATCAGGATGGTAGTGGCGGCCGTTAATCGTCCAGGACAATTTGCAAGCGGTGTCACATTCCGGTCTTTTGGGGTGGATGTAGTTGTCCCACCACCAGATCGCCGCGCCTCCGGCGTAGCCGCTCAGGGCGCCCGCCCACAGGCCGTTGTGGAGGTTCGTCGCCGTGCCCTTCGGGTCGAACTGGTTGTCCGAGCCGCGCCACGAGATGCCGAATTCGCCCATCAGGTGCGGTTTCTTGAAGACGTCGTGCGCCCGCGCGTCCTGCGCGATGACGGGCGCGATGTCGCGCAGCGACCCCTCGTCGCCATAGCGGTGGGTCTGGGTCAGGTCCATCTGCGGGATGTTCCAGACGTCGGCCTCGCCGGTCGTGGTGTAGGAGTTGGTGACCAGGTGCTTGTACGGGTCGTTGGTTTTGAGGTAGGTCGCCATCTCCCGGAACCAGGAGGCAGGTCCGCCTTTCTCGTTCCAGAACTCCCAGAACGCCAGGTTCGTATGCGCGCCGTAGCGGGCGATCAGGTAGCGCAGCCGGCGCTTGTAGAAGGCGCGGGCGGCCGCGTCGGTGAAGAAGTCGTCGGGCTTCTCCGCCGGCCCACCGACCGCCTTGTTGTACGGGTTGACGGGCCAGCGGCCCTCGTTAAAGAAGCCGCCGGTGGTGAACTCGGAGTACGTGCCGAACGCGAACATGCAGTACAGCCCGTTCTCTTCGGCCAGGTCGAGGATCGCGTCGTAGTAGTAGGCGTTGGCCAGGTCGTAGCGCCCCAGCCCGCTCTCTTTGGTCTCGATGGGGCGGAACAGGCCCATCCAGATGCGGGCGAAGTTGCCGCCCGCCTTGCCGAGCGCGGGGAACCACTCCTCATAGTCCGCCAGACCGCGGTTTCCCGCCCAACAGACGTTCTCGCCGACCAGGAAGTACGGCGTGCCGCTCTCGAACTGGAAGTAGCGGCCGTTGTTGGGCGCGCGCCGGACGAAGCCCGGGTCTTTCGAGGGGGCGACGGCGAGGGTGAGCGGGGTCGAACGCCCGGTCCCCGTGCGGTCCTTCGCCTCCACCACGATGCGCCAGTTTCCGGGGGCGGGCGGGCAGAACCGCACGCGCCACCCGGGCGCGCCGTCGGCGACCAGTCGCTCGCTCCCGTCCGCGTTCTTATCTCTACGAAAGTCCTGGTACCAGAAGCCGGGGATGCGGAGGGCGCGCCTGCCGGGCCCGGTGGCGACCGCGTCCACGGCGATCTCGTCCGGGTCGAAGGGGTTCGCATACGTTGTGTTCAGTGCCACCGTGAGCACGACCCGGTCGTAGGCGGACGGTGGGCGCGCCGTGGTGTGGGTACGGACCGTGACAGCAGGTGCCGCGGTCGCGGTGCTGACGGACGCCAGGAGGCACAGAAGGAGCAGGGGAAAGCGGGTCATGGCGGTTTGGACTCTGCGCACGTGCGGGCGCGGGGGCTCAGTCGGTGGGCCAGGTCGACCGGACACGGATCAGCCCGACCACGTTCAGGAGAATCGTGCCGGCGGCAAAGACCAGGAATTTGCCCAGCGGCGCGCCGAGGAAGAAGAACAAAAGCCCCACGATCACGTTCATCTCGAAGATCGCGAGCATGGCGATGAGGCCGGTCTGAACCCGGGGCCACTCGGTTTGCGGCCGATCCCCCCACTTCCCCGGTTCCGCGTTTTTGAGCGCCATGGCCTGGTACGCCTGGAGTCCGACGCCCCCGAGCAGGAGGGGCGATAGGTACGGCAGGAACGCGAGCGGGCCGACCAGGCGGTCGGGAAGGCCGCGCCGTGACTCGCCGCCGGCCAGCACGAAGGCCAGGATGCAGTAGATAACGACCGACCACGTCATGGCCGCCCAGAGCACGATCAGGCGGCGGCGCGGGGCGGCGTTGTCCGCGGGGGAGGGCTCCATCAGAAGCTGTTCTCCTCGGTCGGGAAGCGGCCGGCGCGCACGTCCTCCGTGTACGCGGCGAGGGCGTCGCGGATGACCTGCCCGGCTTCGGCGTAGCGGCGCGCGTGCTTGAGGACGGGGCCGTCGTCGCCCAGGCCCACCAGGTCGTGCAGGACCTGCACCTGGCCGTCGCACGCCGCGCCCGCGCCGATGCCGATGGTGGGGACCGGCACGGCCTCGGTGATGCGCCGGGCGAGCGCGGCGGGGATGACTTCGAGCACCATGCCGAAGACCCCGGCCTCGACCAGCGCCTGCGCGTCGGCGAGCAGCACGCCCGCGGCCTCGTCGGTCTTGCCCTGGAGCTTGAAGCCGCCGAACCGGTGGACGAACTGCGGCGTCATGCCCAGGTGCCCCATGACGGGGATGCCGATGTCGGTGATGGCGCGGATTGTCGGGGCCAGCGCAGCGCCGCCCTCCAGCTTCACCGCCTGCGCGCCGCCCTCGGCGATCAGGCGGTGGGCGCTGCGGACGCTGTCGGGGACGGACACGCCGTAGGAGCCGAAGGGCATGTCGGCGATCAAAAGGGCGTGGCGCGCGCCTCGAGTCGCGTCTTCCGGCGTCGGCGCGGCGTCCGGGCAGCCGTCGCGCGCGGCCATGCCGCGCGCGACGGCCCGCGTGTGGTGGAGGACGTCGTCCAGCGTCACGGGCAGCGTCGTGTCGTAGCCGAGGACGACCATGCCGAGCGAATCGCCGACCAGGATCGCGTCCACGCCGGCGGTATCGGCGAGCCGCCCCTGCGGCGCGTCATACGCCGTCACGACGACGATGGGCCGGCCTTTCGCCTTGCGCCGGGCCAGCATCGGGACCGTCACTCGCGCTTCCAGTGCCATGCTGGTACACCGGTTCACCGCGAGCGGCGGCGTTTCCTGCGCACCCATCCCCCCTGCCCCCTTCCCTCGGAAGGAAGGGGGAGTGCCAGGCGAACCCAGCCGTTGCGGAACACAGGCTCCCGGAACGACTTAGATCGGCACTCCCCCTTCCTTCCGAGGGAAGGGGGCAGGGGGGATGGGTCAGTTCAGGATGAGGACCTTGACTTTACGGCGGCCGTGCCGCATCGCGGCGCGGTTGCTGTCGAAGCCCAGGTCGATGCGGGCGCCCTTGATCGCGCCACCCGTATCGCCGGCAACGGCGTAGCCGTATCCGTCGACGTAGAGACGGGTGCCCAGGGGGATGAAGCGGGGGTCCACGGCGACCACGCCGTAACCGGGCCGGAGGCCCGACGCCGTACGCGCGCCCCAGCGTCCGTTGCCCGCGGGGCCGTATCCGGTCGACTCCATGGTGATGAGCCGCCGCCCGGAGAAGTAGCCGCGCGAGGAGAGCATGCCGCGGACGCCGATGTGGACGATCTGCATGCGCGGCTTGGTCGATTGGTGAGCGACCTTTTTGCGCTGGGTGCGCTTGCCGTCCTTGTAGACTTCGAGGAAGGTCTTGACGATCTCGCCCTTGGCGCCGGCCTGCGCCACCTGCCGAACGCCGGAGCGCAGCGACGTCGTGTAGCGCTGCCTGGTCTTGAAGGGGATGGCGATGCGCTCCACCGTGCGGCGGGTCTCGATACGGGTGATGACGATCTTCATGCCCTCGGCGGGCACGGCGGAAAGCGGGACGGAGCAGCGGTCTTCCTTGCCGGGGTAGGCTTTCTCCTGCGCGAGCATCTCGCCCACGGTCGGGGCCAGGGTCTGCACCTCACGGGATTCGCCGGCCACGACCATCGAGATCTTGGCGGGGACGGGAGCCGGGGTTCCGGGGAGCGCTTCCTGCTGGGCGGTTACACCACGCCCGAGAACGATGACGAGGAGCGCGGCCAGAAAGAGGCCGCACAGAACACGAGTCTGGGGCGCGCGACGACGGTACACGCGCGGGCTGAGGATGGGCAAATGTGCTTCCTTTCGCGGCGGGGCGGCGAAACGTGGGGGTACTTCTCGTCGGAAAATGGATATCTTACCCAGTCTCCCGACGCGCAACGCGCAACCCTCAACGACTCCCGGACGCCCTCCGCAGTCAGGAGCGAACGCTATTGTCCGCAGCGGACAGGATTATCCGCATCAGGTATTTTGCCTGCCGGCGGCCACGCGTCGTTGCACGACCTTCCGGCTTGGGCAAAACGGTCGGAGTGTAACACATGGGTTTGTGCCATGTCAACCACGACGACCGCACGATGCTTTTGCAGGCATGCTCGCTGGAGAAAGCTGCTGATAGCTACCGCTATTAAATCGAGGAAAAATGGTGGCGAAAAAGTTGGCGAGATGGTACAATGCAAACGGACGTTTTCTGCCTTCCGGCGCTTGAAGCAGCAGGGATGGTGACGAGGAAACTGGCGAAAGGTAAAGGGGTATGGAAAAAGAAAAGGCGCTGAGCCTGGCCCTGTCGCAGATCGAGAAGCAGTTCGGACGCGGCGCGATCATGCGGCTCGGGCAGGCCGAACGGCAGGAGGTCCCCATCGTCTCGACGGGCGCGCTGCCGCTGGACATCGCGCTCGGCGTCGGCGGGCTGCCGCGCGGGCGCATCACCGAGATCTACGGGCCGGAAGCGTCGGGCAAGACGACGCTGGGCCTGACGACGGTCGCCGAGGCGCAGAAGACGGGCGGCATGGCCGCCTTCATCGACGCAGAGCATGCCCTGGACCCCGACTACGCCCGGGCGCTGGGCGTGGACGTGGACCGGCTGTACATCGCGCAGCCCGGCACGGGCGAGGAGGCGCTGGAGATCACCGACGCGCTGGTGCGCTCGGGCGCCATCGACGTGATCGTGATCGACTCGGTGGCGGCCCTGGTGCCCAAGGCCGAGATCGAGGGCGAGATGGGCGACAGCCACGTCGGCCTGCAGGCCCGCCTGATGAGCCAGGCGCTGCGCAAGCTGAGCGGCAACGTGTCGCGCGCGAACTGCGTGTGCATCTTCATCAACCAGCTCCGCGAGAAGATCGGCGTGATGTTCGGCAACCCCGAGACGCAGCCGGGCGGGCGGGCGCTGAAGTTCTGGTCGTCGGTGCGCCTGGACGTGCGCCGCATCGAGACCCTGAAGCAGGGGACGGACATGGTGGGCAATCGCACGCGCGTGAAGGTGGTCAAGAACAAGGTCGCCCCGCCGTTCAAGCAGGCCGAGTTCGACATCATGTTCGGGCACGGCGTTTCCCGGTCGGGAGGAATCCTCGATCTGGGGGTGGAAATGGGGCTCGTCGCCAAGTCGGGCGCCTTTTTCTCGTGGGACGACGGCGCGAGCGGCACGATCCGCCTGGGCCAGGGCCGCGAGAACGCCAAGGAGTTCCTGGATTCCCGGCCCGACATCGCTGCGGCCATCGAAACGCGCATCCGCACGCAGGCGGGCGCGGGGAAGGCCGCTCCGACCGCTGTGTCGGGCGAGGACGAGGAGCCGGAAGGCAATACGCCGTCGTCTCTGTTCGGACAGTAGTAACGGTATGGGACGCGGCGGTGCCACCTCGACCGCCGCGCTTCCCCGGTGTGGGATGAGGGTTTTGGTGTAACGAAGGAAGAGGCATACCATGGCTTTCGATAAACAGAAACATCTGATCCGGGTGCAGGGCAACCGCGAATACCTGCCCGTCTCGGCGCGCCTGATCTGGTTCCGCGAAGAGCACCCCGACTGGGGGATCGTGACCACGCCGGTCGAGATCAACCTGGAAAAGCAGTACGCGATCTTCTCGGCGTCGATCTTCAACGCCGAAGGCAAGCTGATGGCGACGGCGACCAAGATGGAGAACGTCCGCGGCTTCCCCGACTACCTGGAGAAGGCCGAGACGGGGTCCGTCGGGCGCGCGCTGGCTTACTGCGGCTTCGGCACGCAGTTCGCGCCGGAGCTGGAGGAGGGCACCCGCCTGGCCGACGCCCCGTACGGCGGCGGCAACAACAACCGCTTCGGCGGCGGCAGCGGCGGTGGTGGCAACGGCCGGCCGAACGCGGCGCCGGGAGGCCAGAACTTTTCGAGCGGCGGAAACCGCCCGATGCCCCCGCGTCCCGCGGCGCCCGCCCCGGCGCCGCCCGTGATGAACGACGACCGCGACGAGGACGTGTTCGAGGACGCGCCCGCCGCGCCGCCGGCCCGTGCCGCCGAGCGCCCCGCCACTGCCCGGC
>CADCTO010000587.1 GCA_902805585.1 uncultured Armatimonadota bacterium
CTTTTGCGAGGTAGGGGTAGGAGCAAAGGGACTTGATGCGCCCGGCTTCGGCCGTGAGGGCATTCCAGGCCCGGCAGCAGGCGTCCACAACCGCTTCGTAGTCGGCCAGGAGGCGGTGGGAGAGATAGCGTTCGCGCAGGTAGAGCCAGATGCGCTCAACGGGGTTCAACTCCGGGCTGTCGGGCGGCAGCTCCACCAGGGTCACGTTGGGCGGAACCGTGACGGAGCGCTGGTTGTGCCAGCCGGCGCCGTTGAGCACCATGAGGGCATGCGTGTTGGCCGGGATAGTCGCGGCGAAGTCGAGGAGGAAGCGGTTCATGGCCTCGGTGCAGACCCGGGGAAGAACCAGCGCGAAGTTCTCGCCGGTGGCGGGCCGCACGGCCGCGACGATGGAGGCGGAGGCGAAGCGCTTGTTGGCGAGCCCCGGCGGGCGCTGGCCCTTGATCCCCCAGCGATGGCCCGTCCTGCCTTGTCTCGCCCACGCGGGCCTTGTCCATGAACCAGAGCGCGATCTGCTTGTCGGGATGCGCCTCGGCAGCCGCCCTCACGGCGCGGGCGAGCCCCTTGTGGCGAACGCCTCGGCGGCACGGGCCTCCCGTTGAGGATAAACAGGGCGGGCCTTCTGGCGCGACAGTCCGAGGCGGCGCACCACCCGCGACAGGAACTGCGGCAGCATGGTTTTGCCGAACCGGGCCTCGATGAAGTGGCCCAGATCCGGCAAGGTCCAACTGGACGGCTCGCCCTTCTCCGCGTCGGGGCCGCGCAGGATGCGGTTGACCAACACCGCCTGCTCGCCCTTTGTGAAACGCTCAGGCCGACGCCCATAGGGGCGGTTCACCAAGCCTGACAGCCCCTTCCGCGTTGAAGCGCACCACCGCGTCCCGCAGCGCCTGACGCTCGATCCCGGCAGATCGCGCGGCGTCCGCCCGGCTCCTACCCTCAAGGGCGTTGGCCAGGGCCAGCATGCGGTGCGCCGTTCTGCGACGCGGCTCCTTTTTGGCCAACCGCCGCAACTCCGGCGCACTCGCCACGTCCGTCCTGATCGCCAGCCCTCGCGCCGCCATGGCCGCCTCCCCCACCAGAGAAAGCACGGAATCATGCTCCGGGCCGCACGGAAACCCTGATCGAGTCACAGCCTCAGCAAGTCGGTATGAGGTACTGGCTCCGGCCGAACGGCCTCGACCCGGTGATCGCGAGCCC
>CADCTO010000588.1 GCA_902805585.1 uncultured Armatimonadota bacterium
ACGTCTCGACGCCGACGAACGCGTCGGTGATCAGGCACGCGCCCGCGCCGGCGGCCTCGAACACGCGGGTGGCGGGGCTGAACCCGTAGCGGGCCATGCTGTCGCGGTTCACGTTCAGCACGGCCAGCGGCGTGCAGTTGAACGCGTTGTGGTCGCGCGTGTAGACGTGGCCGAGGTCCGTCACGTTCGGCGGCATCGGCTTGTCGTGCCACCCGTTGCCGCCGATCAAGCACCGCCGGTCCGGCAGCATCGCCGCCGCCTTCAGGAAGAACTCCTCGACGCGCGCCTCGCGGTCCGGCAGGCGGTTGCCGAGGAAGCCGAGGTCGGCGGCGAAGCGCAAATCCGGCGGCGCCGGGAAGTGCGTGGACGGGTCGAGCGCGTTGTAGATCGGGACGCAGCGCCGCGCGCCAAACTCCTCGTAAGCGCGCACCACGGGGTCGCCGCCGCCGTAGGTCAGGACGAGGTCGTACTGCGGGACGAGGGCGCGGAACGGGTCGCCGGGGTTTTGCTGCACGCGGTCCAGGGTCGCGGGCGCGTCCACGTCCCAGAAGGCGACGACGTTACCGGAGCTGCGGAGCGCGAGGACTTCGGCTTCCAGGAGTTCGTCGAAGACCCCCACCCCGCTGGCCTTGACGATCAGGTCGGCGCCTCGGGCGGATTCCAGCGCGCGCCGCACGCCGTCCTCGCCCTCGCCCGGGTACACGACCACGCGCGCGTACGGCGGGTCGTCGATGTCGCGGTGCTGCTGGCGCCCGTAGGCGTCCGGCTCGAAGAAGGTGATCCGATGCCCGCGCCCGTCCAGGGCGCGCAGGATGCCGCGATAGTAGGTCGCGGCCCCGTTCCAGTAGGCCGACACGAGCGACGAGCCGAAGAAGGCGATGTTCATGGGTCAGGAGCCCCCGCCCCCCGGGTTCCCGCCCTCACCCCCCGGCCCCCTCTCCCAATAGCCCCGCTTCGCGGTGGGAGAGGGGGAGAAAGAAGCGGAGTAAGCGAAGCCCCGGACGTCCCCCGCCGCAGGCACCCCCTCTCCCACCGGCGCAGCCGGAACATTTGGGAGAGGGGGACGGGGGGTGAGGGCGGGACGGACGGCGGCCGCGTCCATCCTGCCATAAATCTCCCGGTACCCGTCGGCCATCCGGCAGGGGGTGTAGGCCCGCGCGCGGGAAAGGGCGGCGTCGGCGAGCCGCGTGCGGAGGGCGGGGTCCTGTGCGAGGGATTGGAGGGCGTGGCGGAGGGCGTCGGGGTCGTCCGGGGAAACAAACACGGCGGCGTCGCCCCAGACCTCGCGCAGGCTGGGGATGTCGCCGAGCACGAGGGCGCACCCCGACAGCGCGGCTTCGAGGGCCGACAGGCCGAAGGGCTCGTAGCGCGCGGGCAGGGCGTAGATCGAGGCGCGCGCGAGGCGGTCGGCGAGCGCGCGGGGCGACAGCAGGCCGAGCAGGCGCACGTTGGACGGCGCAGCCTCGCCCCCTTCGGGGTGCCGGGACTCCCCGGCGACGTGGACGGCCCACGGGGCCGGCAGCACGGGCGCCGCGGACGCGAGCGCGCCGACGTTCTTGGCCTCGTCCCACAGCCGCCCCGCGGAAAGTATGACGGGTTCTTTGTCGGTGATAGAAAACAGCGACGGGTCGCGGCCGTTGGGGACGACGAAAGCGTCGGGGAGCGGCCCGTAGTGGGTCTGGAGCGCCCGCAGCATGGCCGGCGTCGGGGCGGCCACGGCGTGGGCGGACCAGAGGCCCTGACGGACGGCCCGACGGTAGGCGCCCCACTCCGGCGGGGCGTCTTCGCCTTTCACGGCGCGCCACCACGAGAGCACGCAGGAGTGCCCGACGCAGAGGACAGGGGCGCGGAACGGCAGGTTGCCGTGGGCGTAGCCGTTCAGGTGGACGACGTCGGGCCGAAGGTGCGCCTCCAGATCAAGCAGCCAGTCCCCGGCCCGGCGCACGTCGTCCCACGGGTCGTCCATCCACTCCAGCTTGAAGCGGCCTTCGTGGACCCGCAGGTTCGGGACCGCATGGGCCTCTTCCCATTGGCGCGGCGAGAGCGGGCGGCCCATCGTCGCCAGCGCGATCTCGCAGTCCCCGTTCTGGTGGAGCGCCCGCGCCAGCTCCAGGGCGTACGTCCAGACCCCGCCCACGGTGTCGGCGGTCATGAGGATGCGCGCCGCCATCTACAAAGTCACCAGCGCCTTCAAAAAGCCGTCGGGCCGGTCGCGCGTGACGTCGAGCGCCTCGCCGAGGGCTTCGAGCGGGAACGAATGGGTGTACAGGGGCGACGGATCGAGCGCCCCGCTCGTCACGGCCTCGACCGCGCGGCGCGTGCCGTCAAGATAGATTCGGGGGTCGCGCTCGTGCGCGTTGATGACGTCGAGCCCGCGCCAGTTCCACAACTGCATATTCACCTGCCGGAGCCCGTCCTGGTGGTACCCGGCGACCACGAGCCGCCCCCGCTCGCCCGTCAGTTCCCCGGCCAGGTCCAGCGGCCATTGCTTGCCGACCGCCTCGATGACCACGGGACACAGCGCGCCGTTCGTCAGTTCCTTCACCCGCTCGATGATGCGCCAGTGGTCGTCCATGGCTACGGTCTCGGCCGCCCCCATGTCCCGCGCGACCTGCTGGGCTAACGGCCGCCGCGCGACGGCGACGACGCGCGCGCCGGCGTTCGCGGCCAGCCGCGTCAGGAGCGCCCCCAGGAACCCGATTCCGACGATGGCGACGGTCTGCCCGGCGGAGATCTCGCTGCGGCGGAAGATGTTCATCGCGCAGCCGAGCGGCTCGCCGGGGAAGGGCGCGTTTTCAAGCTGCGGGGGCAAGGGGATCAGCGCGTCGGCGTCGGCCACGTCGTATTCGGCGTAGGCGTGCTGGGAAAGGGAGGCCACGCGCCGGCCCGGCTCGAAGCCGTCCACGCCGGGGCCGACCTTGTCGACGATCCCCCACCCCTCGTGGCCCAGCCCGCCGGGCTCCATCGGGTAGGTGAACCACTCGCGCCCTTCCCACGGTGGCAGGTTGGAGGCGCAGACGCCGCAACCCTGGAGCCGGACGCGCACCTGCCCGGTCCCGGGATCCGGGACCGGGACGTCTTCGATCCGCACCCGTCCGGGCTCGGCGACGACCGCCGCGCGCACCTAAACGCCCGCCCCGCGCAGCCACTCGTACAGGCGCCCGACGCCCTCGTCCACGCCCGTTCGCGCGTTCCAGCCCGTCGCCGCTTCGAACTTGCGCGTGTCGCTCACGAAATAACGCTGATCGCCGGGCCGCCACTCGTCGAAACCGACCTTCGGCCGCCGCCCCTGCAGCTCCCCGATCCGGTCCACCAGCTCCAGCAGGCTCGTGGTGTTCCGCGGCCCCCCGCCGATGTTGAACGCCTGGCCCGAGAGCCCCAGGATGTTCTTCCGGGCGAGCAAAAACGCGTCCACGAGGTCCTCGACGAACAGCGTGTCGCGCACCTGCTTGCCGTCGCCGTAGAGCGTGATGTCCTCGCCGCGCAGCGCGCGCAAAAGGAAGTGCGCCACCCACCCCTGGTCCTCGTTCCCGCACTGGTGGGGGCCGTAGATGCAGCTCATGCGGAACACGACCGCGGGCAGCCCGTAGGTGCGGGCGTAGTCGAGCACGTACTGGTCCGCCGCGCCCTTGGAGCAGCCGTACGGGCTGTGGAAATCCAGCGGGCGGCCTTCGCCGACGCCCCGGGCGCGCAGGTCCGGGTCGTCGGGCTCGTAGCGCGCGCCGCACAGGCGCAGCGTCATGTCTTCGAGCCCGCCGTACACCTTGTTCGTGGAGGTGAAGACGAGCGGCGGCGGCTCGGCGAGCGCCCGGAGCGCTTCCAGCAGGTTCAGCGTCCCGCGCGCGTTCACCTCGAAGTCGTGGACCGGCCCGGTCAGACTGGTCGTGACGGCGACCTGGGCGGCCAGATGGTACACCTCGTCGGCGACCGAAACGGC
>CADCTO010000589.1 GCA_902805585.1 uncultured Armatimonadota bacterium
GCAGGACGTGCGCCTGGAGCAGGGAGTGCTGCACCGCCTGCTCCGTGTCGTCGACGTGCACATCGAGACCGCGAGCGGGAAGGGCGCGGAGGCCTCGCTGTCGGTCCTCGGGCAGGCCGAGGCGGAGCGCCTGCGCCGCGCGATCTTCGAACAGGCGCCGTCCCCTCCCGTTCCCCCGGGGGACGCCGAAGCGCCGGCGGTCCCCGGTGGCAGCGCCGCAGCAGCACCCTCGTACGAGATCGTGCGGCGGGTGCGCTTGGGCGAGTTGATCGCCGCCGGCCTGACGTCGAACCACCTGGCCTCCGGCTCCGCCATCGTTTTCGGCGGGTGGGCGTTCCTGGACGATCTCCTGCCCCGGGACTTGGAACAGCGATACCTGCGAACCTTCGTCCGCACCATCCTGGACTGGTGGGCGCAGGGCGGGCAGAGCGCCTGGCTGGTGGCCGCCGCCACACTGGGCTTCGTGGTCCTGGCGGGCATGGTCGTGTCGGTGGCCGGCTCCGTGGTGCTGTTCTACGGCTTCACGCTTTCGCGCGGCGGCGAGGACCTGCACCGCGCGTACGGGCTGTTCACGCGCCGGGCGAGCCGCCTGCCCCGGCGGCGCATCCAGTTGCTGCAGATCGAGGAGAGCACGCCGCGGCGCCTGTTCGGCCTTGCCACGCTGCGCGCCGACACGGCCGGGAGCGCGGCGGAAGGGAGCAAAGGCGGCCGGGACGTGCTGCTGCCCATCGTCGCGCGCGCGGAGGTGGACGCCCTCCTGCCCGCGTTCTTCCCCGACGTGGACGCCGCCCCCGCCGCGCACGACTGGCGGCGCGTTTCGCCGCGCGCGATCCGGCGCGGGACCGCCAAGGGCGTTCTGGCCTGCGCCGCACTGGCCGCGCTCTCGTTCCTGTTCCTGCGCAGCCTGCCCGCCCTGTGGCCGCTCCTGCTCATCGCGCCGGTCTACGGCCTCAACGTGCTCGATTACCGCCACCTGGGCTACGCGCTGTCCCCCGGTTACTTCCGCACGCGCCGGGGCACGTTCCGGCGGGACACGCACGTCGTGCCGGTGCGCAGCGTCCAGGTGGTGACCCTGCGCCAGAGCCCGTTCGATCGCCGGCACGGGCTGGCGCTGCTGCGGGTCGACACCGCCGGCCAGACGTACACGGGCGGCGGGCCGCAGATCGGGAACCTGCCCTGGCACGAGGCGCTCGCGCTCGCCCGCGACCTCGCCCGCGGCGCCGCGCAGGCTCGGTTCCGCTGGTGACGCGGCCGCGGGTTGTACAACCCACGTCTGAGGGCCCGTGGCCGAGCGTCCTCACGGACGACGCGCCAGACGCCTATCTCGGCTGACACCGGTTATTTGCACCGGGGGGCTGCTCGACCGCAGGCAGCGGCAAGGTCATCCTGACCCAGGAGTCGCGCGAGTGTTCACTGGCCAAGTTCGACGTCCCGGGCATCCCGGGGCCGTTCGCCGGGAGCGCCGCCCGGCGATTGACCCGCTCCGCTCCGTGTGCTATAATCGGGGCCGAAAACGCCCGCCGCCGGTACCGTTCCGTGGCGTTCCAAGGAGTGTATTGCCCCATGAGCACAACGACAACGATCGACGACATCATCGCCCGCGAGATCCTCGACTCGCGCGGCAACCCGACCGTGGAGGTGGACGTCTACCTCAAGGGCGGCATCTACGGGCGCGCGGCCGTACCGTCCGGCGCGTCGACGGGCGACTACGAGGCGGTCGAGCTGCGCGACGGCGACAAGGGCCGGTACGGCGGCAAAGGGGTCCTCAAGGCGGTCGAGAACGTCAACGACAAGATCGCGCCCGAACTGGTCGAGATGCAGGCGCTGGAGCAGACGGCCATCGACGAGCTGCTGCTGGAGCTGGACGGCACGGAAGACAAGTCCCGGCTGGGGGCGAACGCGATCCTGGGCGTCTCGCTCGCCGTCGCCAAGGCCGCCGCCCAGGCCGTGGGCCTCCCCCTGTACCGCTACATCGGCGGCGCGTCCGCGCGGACGCTCCCCGTCCCGATGATGAACATCCTGAACGGCGGCAAGCACGCCGACTCCAACGTCGATTTCCAGGAGTTCATGGTGATGCCGGTCGGCGCGCAGTCGTTCTCCGAAGCGCTCCAGATCGGCACGGGCATCTTCCACTCGCTGCGCGGCGTCCTCAAGGGGCAGGGATTGAACACGGCGGTCGGCGATGAGGGCGGCTTCGCGCCGAACCTGCCTTCGACGCGGGCGGCCCTCGACACGATCATGGAGGCCGTCGACAAGGCGGGCTACAAGGCGGGCGAGCAGGTCATGATCGCGATGGACGCCGCGGCGAGCGAGCTGTGGGACGGCTCGAAATACGTGTTCCCGGGAGAGGGTGTGTCGCGCACCGGGAACGAGATGGTCGCCTTCTGGACGGAACTGGCGGGCCAGTACCCGTTCATCAGCATCGAGGACGGGCTGGACGAAGACGACTGGGAGCACTGGGCCGCGCTCACCCAGTCCATCGGTAATCGCGTGCAGCTCGTCGGCGACGACCTGTTCGTCACCAACACCAAGCGACTGTCCCGGGGCATCCAGGAGAAGAGCGGCAACTCGATCCTGGTCAAAGTCAACCAGATCGGCACGCTGACCGAGACGCTGGCGGCCATCGAAATGGCGAAGCGGGCGGGCTTCACCGCCATCATCTCGCACCGGTCCGGCGAGACCGAGGACGCGACCATCGCCGACATCGCCGTCGCCACCAACGCCGGGCAGATCAAGACCGGCGCCCCGTCGCGCTCCGACCGAGTCGCCAAGTACAACCAGCTCCTGCGCATCGAGGAGGAGTTGGGCGACACCGCCCTGTTCGAGGGTCTGGGCTCGTTCTACAACATCAAGCGCTAGCCAGAAAGGCCCGGCCGATTCCATCCCACGACCGAAGCGCCTCCGAAATCGCATAGCCCGCCCGATGTCGAAGATCGGGCGGGCTTTTGCGTCTCCCTGGCCGGCACGCGGACGGGAAAGACGAGGTACCGGGACAAACAGGTTTGCAGGGAGCGCCTCCGGGGAACCCTCCAACAACCCGGCGTTCAGTTACCATCACTCTCCTCCGGCCTGAGAGATTCCTTCTCGTCAGCCAATTTCGCTATTGACGCTTATAACAACGCAGGCTATAATACCGGCAATCTTTGACGTGAACGGCACATCAGCAAGGCTCGCGCGCTCTGCTCCCTCCTCCTGCGCGGGTCCGTCAAACGAAAGAGGCCCATGCGGCGAACCAAAATAGTCTGCACGCTCGGCCCGGCCGTCGAGGGGCTGGAGCAGATCCGCACCCTGGCGGCGACCGGAATGGACGTCGCCCGCCTCAACTTCTCCCACGGCACGCACCCCGAACACGAGGCGCGTTTCCGGGACGTGCGTCAGGTGGCGCAGGAATCCGGCAAGAGCCTGGCCATCCTGCAGGACCTGTCCGGTCCAAAGATCCGCGTCGGACAGGTGGCGAACGGTACGCGCCTGCGCGCCGACGCCCGATTCGTGCTGACGAGCCGCGAGGTTTCGGGGGATGAGGAGGCCGTCCACCTGCCGGTCCCCGAGATGGTGGCGGCCGTCCAACCCGGAAACCGCCTGCTGCTTGACGACGGGCTGCTGGAGTTGGAGGTCGTGGACCGGACGCCGACCGATCTCATCACCCGCGTCATCACCGGGGGCGTCCTGGGGTCGAACAAGGGCCTGGCGGCGCCGGGCGTGCCCCTGGAGATCGAAGCGGTGACCGACAAGGACGAGCGCGACGTCCTGTTCGGCCTCCAGATGGGCGTGGACTTCGTCGCCCTCTCGTTCGTGCGGCGGGCTGAGGACGTGCTGCGCCTGCGCGGGTTCATGCAGAGCGCCGGGGGGAAGACCGTCCCGATCATCGTCAAGATCGAGAAGGCCGAGGCGGTACAGAATCTGGACGCGATCCTGCGCGTCGCGGACGG
>CADCTO010000590.1 GCA_902805585.1 uncultured Armatimonadota bacterium
GGTGACGGGCCAGGACGCGTACGCCCGCATCGCGCGCGCGACTTGCGATTGGGTGCTGCGCGAAATGACGGACGCGGGCGGTGCGTTCCACGCCGCGCTGGACGCCGACTCGGAGGGTGAAGAGGGCAAGTTCTACGTCTGGACCGTGGACGAGGTGCGGGAGGCGCTGGGCGAGGAGGCTGCGGCCGTTTTCAGCGCGCGCTATAACCTTTCGCCGCGCGGCAATTTCCACGACGAGGCGACCGGGCGGGCGACGGGCACGAACATCCCGCACCTTTCCGGACCGGAACTGCCGGCGGCCCTCGACGCCGGGCTGGCCGAAGCGCGTGCGAAGCTGCTCCAGGTGCGCTCCGGGCGGGTGCCGCCGGGCAAGGACGACAAGGTCATCACGTCCTGGAACGGGCTGATGATCGGCGGCCTTGCCTTCGCCGGAAAGGTCCTCGGGGAGGACCGGTACGTCGAGGCGGCGGCGCGGGCGGCGGACTTCTGCCTGACGACGCTGCGGCCGCAGGGGAAGCTTTTGCGCCGGTACCGCGACGGGGAGGCGGCCTTCGACGCCTACCTGGAGGACTTCGCTTTCCTGGCCGACGGGCTTCTCGATCTGCACGACGCGACCGGCGACGGCCGCTGGGCGGACGCGGCGCGCTCGCTCGCGGACACGCTGCTTTCCGATTTCTGGGACCCCGAAGACGGCGGCTTCTTTTTCACCGGCACGGGCCACGAATCGCTGATCGCCCGCTCGAAGGACCTGTTCGACGGGGCGCTCCCCTCCCCGAACGGCGTGGCGGCGCGGGTGCTGGCCCGGCTCGGCGCGGTGCCCGGCGGCGAGGCGTACGGGGACCGGGCTCGGGAGATGCTCCGTGCGTTCCACGGGGTGATGCATCGGGTCCCCCACGGTACGCAAACGCTTATCCTGGCGGCAGGGCTGACCTTCGGCGGAACAGGAGGCACGGCGGACCCGGCAGCCGGGGTAGTGACCTTCCACGGGGAAGAACCGGCCCTGCGCGTGACGCCCGGCGGCTCGGCGACGGCGGTCTTCCTGCTCACGGTCGCGGCGGGCTGGCACGTGAACGCGCACCGCGTGCCGGAGGAACACCTTCTGCCGACGGTGGCCGAGATCACGACCGACCTGCCCGCCGCCGTGGGCCCGGTGCGCTACCCGGCGCCGGTATCTTGGTCGCCCGGCGGCGATGCAG
>CADCTO010000591.1 GCA_902805585.1 uncultured Armatimonadota bacterium
CTCTCGGCGTACCCGCACCGGGCGCAGGCGTCGTTGTCCGGCGCGGCGCCGGACCAGAACGTGACGGGGATAGAATTGGCCCCCTGCATCCCGGCCTTCAGGCTCACGCCGGCGCCGGAACAGGCCTCCGCCGCGCCGCATCTCGGACAGGTCCCGTTTCTCATGCCTTCTTCTCGGACACCCGCCCGGCGCCAAAGGTGGCAGCGGAAAGGCCGCCGGATATGCGCCCGACGCGGCGTGGCCGCCCCGGAGTAGGCCTATCCCGTTAGGAGGAGCTGGCGGGGCTAGGCAAAAACACCTCCGCGGTGGGCAAACATCCCCCGGCCGGGGGATGTTTTTCTCGGGGGACCGGCCTACACTGTTCACAGACGGCAAAAATACGGGCCGGCGGCGCAGAAAGGGAACGCCGGCATCAGCATCAGCCGCTTTCGCAGGAGATCACAACGCCCGGCAACCGCCCGCCCCCTCCTGCCTTCCGGAAGTGCCACCGGCAGCACCGCTCCCGCCCACGCAGGCCGTAAGTGAAGCGAACGCCGCCGCCACGACGACGTAGTCGACCATCGCCCCCGCCGCAGGATGATCACCGCATGAATTCCCGAACCGCACGCTACTGCGCCTTCACCGCCCCGGCGGTGATGGCCCTGCTCACCGTCCCGGCCCAGCGCCTCGCCCACTCTGGCCCGGCCGACGCGCCGCCGTCTGCGGCCTCGGCCTTCGCGGCGGATGGCGTGGGGCGAGACTACCCCTGCCTCCCGACCGGGGAAGTCGGCGCCCGGGCGGAGCGACTGTTGACGCGCCTCGCCCCCGCCGGGGCGAGGCGCCACGTGTCCATCACCCCGGCGATCGCCTCGCGCGCGGGCGGGGGCGCCGACCAGCGCCTGTGGCACGTCACCTGTGCCGTCGCGCCGCCCCCGGGTGCGGGGTGGCAGGGGGGGCAGATCATCGGCCTGTTCTACGACGCCGACACCGGGGGGCTGATCTACGCCAGCACCACGCTTGGGCAGCGCCGCTGCGCTGGCGGTCGGGAGGGGGCGCCGCCGCTCTCCGCCGGGCAGGCGGTCCGGGCGGCGCGGGCCTGGCTGCCGAAGCTGGGCCTGGCCGGGGGGCAGGGGGATCGATCGGGCGCGGTCGCGTCACCGCCACTGTCAGCGCCGGTCCTGTCGCCGCCACGGCGCCTGCCGGGCACGCGGCAGTGGTTGGTGTGGCTACGGGGGCGGGAGGCGGCGCCGGCGGGCGCCGCGCCGCTGACGGTGGCGGTGACGGTGGACGGCCACGACGGCTCGCTGCGCTCCGCCACCGTGGCCGAGCACGCCGCGAACCCCCACATCTATCTCCCGCGGCCGTGCCGTGCCGGTGCCACTTCCGGCGGCGCAGCGGCTCCGGCCCTTTAAGGCGCCGTGCCGAGCCCGGCCGCCTGTCACGCTGCGACGGCACGTGAGTCGTAGAGAGAAGGCCCCAGACGAGAACGGACGCAAAAACCGCGACCTGCTCGACCACCTGGTCGAGCAGGTCGTGCCCGCGGCCGACGACAGAGCCGCCTGGGATTCACGGGTCTACTTGAAGGCGGAAGCGTCCGCCGCGCTCACGTCCGCCGCCCTAACGGCGGCTACACTCGGGGAGACGTTCCCGTTGCGCCGCCTGGTAAATGGTGAGTGCATCACGTTGCGCTGTACTGTTCCCAAGGTATTGGTTTCCATTTCGGCAATTGTCGATGATGCTACGAACCTTTTGGTCTGAGCCCGTTGTTCTGTGTGATGGTTGCATGGTTTCGGCCGCACGAAGGTGTGAGGTGGAACGTACCGCGGTCGCTCCGAGCGCGTTAGCACCCTGATCTCGTCCACGTAACCTCCCGGAAATATGCCGGGCGTTATCCCTACCCACCACCTCTTGACTCCGAATGGGACAGTCGTCCCCCGAAGGACGGCTCGGACGCTCGCTCAACGCTCGTTCCGCCGCGAAGGGGTATCGGTGGTGACTGTGCGGTTTTCGGCGGGCGCAAAGGGCGGAAAGGTTCCCACCATTCCACAACGACCGAGAGCCATTCGCGCGAATGGCTCTCGGTCGTTGTGCAGATGGCTCTTTCGGGCGAGGCCGTGCCCGCCCCATCCGTTGGATAATCTCCCCAAAAGCACCGCGCTCGCACGCGACGCAGCGCGCACATCAAAAGGGGACTCTGGCCATGAACAACACCTCCCGGATCGTCCGACCGCGGATCGTTTCGCGCGACCTGCTCGCCCGACTCGCCGTCGTCACTTCCACCGCCGCCGCCTTCGCCGCCCTGCCCGTGCTCGGAGGCCTGCTGGTCGTCACCGCGGCCCGTCCCGTCCTCGCCCAGGATCCCGGCCTTGAGGCCGCGGCCTCGTCGCGCCTGATCGCCGGGCTGTCGCTGCCGGCGGGCGCTTACCGCTCCACCGGCGCGGAAAACCTGGGCCAGTTCACGAACGCGCTCGGCGGCGTGGCCAGGAACAACGGGGGGCGCATCAACGGCCGGGTCGAGGCCCTGATCTGGCTCAAGAGCGGCGGCGAGGGCGCGAAAAAGGCGCTGCCCGGCCTGCTCAAGAAACGCGGCTACCAGTACGCAGCCCGGCCCGCCGAAGACACCGACGCTGGCCGCGTGACGCTGTTCGGCGCGGGGAACGACGACAAGAAACAGCGCGTGCTGGGCATGTGGGTGGAGCAGGCAGAGGTGACCGTGCTCGCCTGGGGCGCGTTCGCCAAGGGGGGCGGAAGCGCCGGCTCCGACGAGGGCGCCGGCAGGCCCGAGGTCCTGCCCAGCGCCGCCTCTCCGGCTCCGCAGCCTCGCCGCCCGGAGCCGGCGGGCGTGGGCGCCGGCGCCATCGTCATCGAGGCGACCGCCACGACCCGGGTGGTCAACGTGATGAAGAACGCCATGCCCGAACCGCCCGCGTTCCCCCGACTCTCCACCAAGCCCGGCTACGTGCGCGGCTACGTGTATGACGCCAAAGGCAAACCGCTCCAAGGGGCGGTCATCGGAGTGCGCGCGACGTCGGCGGGCGGCTTCTACTCCGGCAACTCGGCCAAAACGGATGCCCGGGGCTACTACGAGGTCCAGTCGCCCTGGGGCGTGGGCCACTTCTACTGCGCCGGCTACAGCGTGGACTACGGCGAGGGCCGGGCCGCGATGAGCCTGTACCCCTCCGACGGCGAGGCGGGCAACTTCGCCTCCAACGTGGGGGCGGTCAAGAACTGGGTGCTGCTGACGTACGGCATCGCCGACCGTGACGCCGTCCAGGACGACCCGCACGCGGTCAGCAACTATTACGGCGGCAACGTCGCCCTCGGCTGGTACGCCAGCCGGCCCGATTCCGTCCTCGGCGGCCCGTCCGACCTGCCGGTAGACGGCACGGTCGAGGTCACGCTCACGCCCCAGGGCCCGCTGCTCGACGGCAGCCGGGGCCGCCCCATCGTCATCCGCAAGCCCGTGGGCGAGGGCGTCGGCCTGGGCCTGTACGTGGTCAACATCCCGGTCGGGGCCTACAAGATGAGCGCCCGACTGGTCGGCGGCGGCCCGCTGAAGATGAAAGAGACCGGCCCCTACGGCAACCGGCCCTTCGGCCTCGACCCTAAGGAGACGACGGGCACTGCAACACTATGGCAGCGCCCCGGTTCGGCCAAGGCCAGCGAGGCAACCGCCCAGTACAGCAACTGGGGGCAGCTACAGGTCAGCCTGTCCCGACCGTAGTAATCGCAGGGCCGGCGCCCATAGAACGTCTACTCGCTGGCGCGAGAGGACATGATTTTGGACGAGGCGCGGCCGGGTCGACTGGTACGAGGCGGACGTCCTGGCGCTGATGGCCGGTTCCGCCGCCGCCGTGGGGGCCAGAATCCTGTCGACCTAGCCGGGCTGACGGGACCGGTGCCGCGGTGTTGCGGTGCCCGCGCAGCCAATCCAGAG
>CADCTO010000592.1 GCA_902805585.1 uncultured Armatimonadota bacterium
GGAAGGTGGCCGGGGTCGGTTCGTACCGTCCGACCAGGCGGCTCGCGAAAGAACGCGGCGCCTACGCCGTTCCTCTCAAAAGCGGGGCGGCCACCTGGGTCGAATTGACCGACGGCCGCTGAGACACGTCACGTCGCCTGACTCTGCCGGAGCGGACGGCTGGGACGGAGATGTAGGGCTGCCGTGGAGCCACGCGAACGGGCAGGTATCGCCAACGATGGAAGACGAGCCATTGCCGGAACTTTCGGCAAGCGACACCAAAACAGAGGGGTCGGACCGGCGCGCGGCGATGGCGTGCTGTGCTCTTGCCGCCTTCCTGCCGCTGTGGCTGCTAAACTTGACCTTCTATCCGGAGCGTTTGTACGACCCACCCTATCGGTCCGAGGTGTCGCCCCGACTGTTTCCCGACTGGTACGACGCGCTGGCGCTCTACATCCTGCCCGCTCACCTCGGAATCCTGCTGGCGGCCAACCTGACACCACGGGCGCGGGCGTCGCGGGCCAGTTCTATGACGCTCTGGGCACTGGCGGCCCTGGTCGCGGTGGACTGGTGGTACGTGGCCGATGCGTTGCCCACCCGGGTCCTGCGCCGGGCAGGCATGGAAGGGGCAGACGGGCGGCCGCTCGATGCGGGGACGACGGAAGGAGTCTGGGACCCCATTGCGGCGGTCGATCTTCTGCCACTGCTGAACTGGAACGTGGCGGCACTGGTAGCTTGTTTGCTGTCCCTGGAATTATATTATCGGAGATCAGCGCGGCGGAAAGCAAGCTGACTCCGCGCCGTTTCAGGCGAACACAGCCGGATTCTGGTAAGGTAAAGATAGGCGCCTCAACCCTGGTTCGGTCCGTCTGCCGGGTGGCGCACCGTTGGTCCCCATTCCATGGGACGCTCTGGGGCGACCAACGGAGAGAAAGGGCTTGTGCGGGTGGAGGAGCAGGAAAAGCGGGGCGAGTTCACGGCCAAGATCGTGGACTGGTACGACGGGGCGAAGCGGGAGCTTCCGTGGCGCGAGACGCGCGACCCGTACGCGATCTGGGTCTCGGAGATGATGCTCCAGCAGACGCAGGTCGCGACGGCCACCCCCTACTGGCGGCGCTGGATGGAGCGCTTCCCGACGGTCCGTGCGCTGGCCGAGGCGCCGCTGGAGGACGTGCTGAAGCAGTGGCAGGGGCTCGGTTATTACGCCCGCGCCCGCAACCTGCACCGGGCGGCCCGGGTCATCCAGGAGAAGCACGAGGGGCTGTTCCCCGAGCGCTTCGAGGACGTGCTGGCGCTGCCGGGCGTCGGGCGCTACACGGCCGGGGCCATCTGCTCCATCGCCCTGGGCCAGGACGTGCCCATCGTGGACGCCAACGTCATCCGCGTGCTGTGCCGCGTGTGGGGCGTGCGCGGCGACCCGAAAACGTCGGAAACGCAGAAGCGGCTATGGGAACTCGCCGAGGCGCTCGTACCTTCCGGTCGCGCCGACCGGTTCAACCAGGGCATGATGGAGCTGGGCGCGCTCGTGTGCAAGCCGGAACCCCGCTGCCCGGTCTGCCCGGTCCAGGACCTGTGCGCCGCGTACCGATCCGGAGACCCGACGGCCCTCCCCGAGTTCGCCCCACGCCCGGCCTTCACGTCCCAGACCGATGTGTCGGCCATCGTGCGGCGCTCGGGCGACGGGTCGCTCCTGCTGACGCAGCGCCCCCCGGACGGGCTGTGGGGCGGACTCTGGGAGTTCCCCCGTGTCACCCTGCGGCCGGACGAAACGGCGGCCAAGGGCGCCGAGCGCGCTGCCTGCGAGGTGGCCGGCCTCCGGGTCCGGGCCGGCGAACAGGTGGGGGCGGTCAAGCACGGGGTGACGACGCGCAAGATCACGCTGCTCGGGATCGGCTGCGCGCCCGCCGACGACGTTGCGGAGCCGCAGGCGGTAGGCTGCGCGGCGTGGAAGTGGGTGGCCGAGGGTGATCTGGCGGCCTACCCGTTGTCGTCGCCGCAGGTGCGCCTCGTGGCCCAGATTGCGACGGCGCGTTCCCAACCGAGCCTGTTCCAGACAGAGGCGGGGTAGCCGCCTTTTGCCCGGGCAAAGCAAAGGCCGCCCTTTTGGGCGGCCCTCGCGCTCCACTGCATGAAGAAGTTTTACGTCTGCACGCCTTCGATCACGGCCTTGCGTGCCAGCGGGCTGATGCGCGGGAAGAGCAGCTTGGCGGTCTTCTCCTCCTCGGCCTGGATCTCCTTGGCGAGTGTCGCCGTCTCGGCGTCGCCGGCTTCGGTCGCCGCCGCGAAGAGCGACTCGTACATGGCGACCTCGAGGTTCTCGACCGCGTAGGCCTGGATCAGGTTGCGCGTGGCCTTGTCGCCGGCGTCCTTGCCGCCGTGCAGCAGGTCCGTGGCCGCCATCCCGATCTTGTTCATCACGTCCTTGATGCCGCTGTGGGTGCCGCCGAGGGCCTTCAGGCGCGCCTCCAGGCGATCCTTCTGCCGCTCCGTCTCGGTCAGGTGCTGCTGGAACATCGCAGCGTCCTGCGGGTCGGTGGCTTCCGAGATCATGTCCTTCAGGCCCGTGATCCCCGAGGCCTCCAGCGCGATCGCGTCGTCGATGTAGCGCGCGATCCGGTCTTGAATGTCGTTTCCTACTGGCATTTCTTGTCTGCCCTCCGGTGTTTTGGGGTCGGTATCAAAAGCTCGCCGGCCGGTGGCCCGGCCGCCCTTCCGTTTCTACCCGCCCGCCTGCCCGGATAAACCCCCGTATTTTTGCCGTCCGTCGCCGGCTCCCGTGCGGAAAGGATTCGCCCGCGTCCGCGGCGAAATGAGGCCCAATGAACCGGGCCCAGCCGTCGCAGCCGTGGGAAATCATCCTGCTCGCCGTGTCGCTGCTCGTGTTCCTGCTGATCGCCCGGGCGGTTTTCCTGGCACGCCGCCGCGGCGTCCCGGCGGCGGGCACGGCGGCGGCGGAGTCGGACGTGCCGAACCTCCGCACGCAGCAGCGCGTGACGGGGACCGTACGGCGGCGGCGGTACGACGCGGCTCAGGAGGCCTGGCTCATCACGGCCGAAGTGGGCGGCGCGCGGCTCACGTTCCGCGCCACGGACTACCCGGCGAGCGAGGCGCGCTACCGCGGCCTCCTGGGCAAGCCCGCCGACATCGCGCTGTTCGCGCTGGCGACGCTGGAGCGCGGCGGGGCGGAGGCCATGCGCCACCAGATCAAGGACGCGGACAAGATCGACCTGCGGCCCGACCTCGTGACCCTCACCCCGGCGGGCCAGTTCGCCAACGACTACGCCGTGATCGGACGGGTGCTGGACAGCCGCGAGGACACGTGGGACGACCTGCCGCTCGTGATCTACCGCACGCAAGCCGTCCGGAGCGACGACCGGACCCTGGTGCTGGACCTCGCGGTCCAGCAGAACGCCGGCTCGGCGCGCTTCGCGCCACAGACCATGGTCCACGGCTCGGCAAGGCTGTTCGGCTACCTCAACGATCCCGGAGAAACGCCCTCATGACACACGAGAACCCCTTCGCCCCCGGCACGCCGCTGCACGCCGTCGCCGGGCCGCTGTTCGGCCGCGGAGGTGCGGCGGCGGCGGGCGACGAGCCCGCCGCCCCCCTCCCCCTGGTGGCGAAAAAGGCCTGGGACGACGAGACGGCGGCGCGGCTTTCCGCCCTGGCGGACGCCGACGCCAGCGCCAACGTACGCGCCGGCCTGCACCTTTTGAACGACGACCTGGAAGCCGCGCACGCGCTGGTGCAGCCGCGCGAGCGGGACATGACCGCGTCCTACTGGCATTACTTCGTCCACCTGCGCGAGGGCGACTGGGAGAACGCCAAGTACTGGCTGCGCCGCTCGCTCGACCACCCGCTGCACGAGGCGGCCCGCCAGGATCTGATCGCGTCCGGAATCGCCGACATGAGTCGGGAAAAGTATGCACGGGCG
>CADCTO010000593.1 GCA_902805585.1 uncultured Armatimonadota bacterium
CTCGGCGGAAAGCCGGCTGCGGAGATCCATCCCGTACTGGAGGAACGGCATGCGCAGGCGCATCGGGAGGACTTCGAAAGCGATCGGGACGCCCGTCGGCTTCATTCCGGGCGCGGAGAAGACCAGCTTGCCGCTGTAGACCCCGGGCGCCTGGTTCCGGGGGACCCGGACGGTGATCCAGAACTGCTTGCTCGTGCCCGCCGGGATGGTGGTCACCGGGTCGCCGGTCAGGCGCACGGGGAACGATGGCGCGTTGCCGGGCGTGCTGTCCGGGGCGGCTCCCGACGCGGCGGCGCACGTCGGAGGAGCGGCTGGACGAGGCGATCGGGTTGCTTACGGCGCAGGCCGGCGAGATCGCGATGCTGCGCGCGGAGGTTTCCGCACTGCGTGCGGCGGTCGGCGAACTGTCATCCGTGCTGCGCCCGGAGAGTGTCCCGCGGCTGGAGGATATTTTGGCGGGGGCATTGGTGCGTCCCGGCGGTTGAGACCGCCGGCATTCAATGGCCGGGTTTCTACGGCGAGGTCATGCGAGGGAGGCGCGCATCCATGGCGCGCTGCAGGGCGCGGATGTGCCGGGCGTTTTCGCCGAGATCGCCACGGCCGATTCGGGAACGCGAGCGGATGTTAACGCGGGAGTGCCGGTGGCCGGGCCCTTCGGGCGCGACCCGTGCCGTCAGTTCGTCAGTGAAGAGGGGGATGGCCGTGCGGATCTCGACGTGGAGGGTGTGGGCCGTCGTGTCCGTGCGGACGACGCGCCAACGGCGGATGTCCCGGGCGGCCGCCTCGGCCGCGGCGAGCGTTTCCCGCAACGGTGCGGCGTAGTGCCGGTCCTGCAGGTCGGGGTATTCGCGGCTGCGGCCGGTCGTCACGTCGTTCGTGGTGCGCCAGGGCCGGGGCAGGATCAGAGGAATGAAGGCGCAGAGCGCGAGCAGGGCGAGCGCGGCACGGGCATATCGCGACAGGCGGCGCATGGGCGATAACGGCCTTTCCCAAAGCCGGCCGCGCCGGGCGAGCGGCGGGAGGGGCGTGCTTCGCTGCCCCTAACAAGCGGCGCGGGGGAATGGTTCCTACAGGGTGCGTCCGACGGCCCGGGCGATCGGGCGGATCTCGTCCATGAGGCGGGCGAACAGCTCCGGCGTCACCTGCTGCGGGCCGTCCTTGAGGGCGCGCTCGGGGTGCGGGTGTACCTCGATGAGCAGGGCGTCGGCGCCGACGGCGACGGCCCCGCGGCACAGGGACTGGACCAGGGAGGCGCGGCCGGTGCCCTGCGACGGATCGACGATGACGGGCAGGTGGGACAGCTCCTTGGCGGCGGGCACGGCGGACAGGTCCAGGGTGTTGCGCGTGTAGGTCTCGAACGTGCGGATGCCGCGCTCGCACAGCATGACGTTCGGGTTGCCGCGCGTCAGGATGTATTCGGCGGCCTGCAGCCACTCTTCGATCTTGGCGCTCATGCCCCGCTTCAGGCAGACCGGGGTGCGGACGTTGCCCACCTCGCGCAGCAGGTCGTAGTTCTGCATGTTGCGCGTCCCGATCTGGAGGATGTCGGCGTACTGGCAGACCAGCTCGACGTTGCGCAGGTCCATGACCTCGGTGATGACGGGCAGGCCCGTTTCTTCGCGCGCTTCGGCGAGCAGCTTCAGGCCCTCGATCCCCATGCCCTGGAAGGAGTAGGGCGACGTCGAGGGCTTGTACGCGCCGCCGCGCAGGACGGTCGCGCCGAGCCGCTTGACCTCGCGCGCGGTTTCCAGAAGCTGTTCGCGGGACTCGACCGTGCAGGGGCCGGCCATGATGACGACGTTCTCCCCGCCGATGGACACGCCGCGCACGTCGATGACGGTCGGCTCTTTGCGGTAGGCGCGGGCGGCGAGCTTGTAGGGCTTGTCGATCAGGTGGACCGTCTCGACGAAGGCGAGCGCAAGGAGCTGCTCGGAGGCGCCGGGTTCGTCGGCCAGCGCGCCTCCGGCGGCGGCGATGACGGTCCGCTCGGCGCCCCGGATGGGGTGGACCGTGTAGCCGCGCTCGGCCAGGAACGCGGACGCTTCCTCGACCTGGGCGGGCGTGGATTCGGGGTGAAGGACGACGATCATGGCTCTGGTGATTCTCCTTCCGGCTTCGTCAGGGAACGCACGCCGTGCAGGACGCGCAGGACCTGGAGCACGCCTTCGTCTTCCCCTTGCACCGGATCGAGGATGCGGAACAGGATGCGGTAGGGCACGCCCGACCTGCGCCGCGTAGGCCCGAAGTATAGCGCCCGACGCACTTCCATTGAATAAAGCTCGCTTGCTTCTTCGTCGATTGCATGAGCCCGCGGGCCGAGCACGCCGGGCAGGTCGTCGATGGCGCGCCGCAGGCCAGCGTACCAGACAGGTGCGTACGGTGGTGCAAGGCGCAACAAATAAAGGAAGGCCGCCTCCCCGTCCGCTTCAGCGCGGTCGGAGACTTGAACGCGGTAGGCCGTCACAGCAACCCTTCGCGCTCCATCCGCGCTCGGGTCGCCGGTTCCATCTCGGCAAGGATACGTTCGGCTTCACCGGCCAGCTCGTCCGCCGAAAGGCGGGACAGGTCCGAAATGTTGTGCTTGCGGTGTACCCTCTCGAACGATGTCGCGGCATCATGGAAGGGGCCGTTGAGGATGCCCTGCGCTTCGGAGCGGACGGCGGCGTGCCGCTCGGTCTCGACGCCCTGGTCGCGGGCCAGGGCGTCGGCGAGAACGGCAACGGCGTAGCTGTTGGGGTCCTGCCCGCGCGCGTGCGCCGCCTGAGCTAGCTGTGCGGCGAGGGCGTCGTCGAGGGAGATCGTGAGCGTCTTCATGAGGGGTTCTCCGCAGGGACGGTGGGCAGGACCGCCTCCAGCGCTTCGAGGAAGCGGGCGTTCTGGGCGGGCGTGCCGACGGTGACGCGCAGCCAGGTCGGGAGCCCGAAGATGTCGCCAGTGCGGGCGATGACGCCCCGGCGCAGCAGGCCGTCGAAGACGGGGCGGCAGGGGCGGCGGGTGTCGACCAGGAGGAAGTTCGCCTGGGACGGGATGCAGGGCAGGTCGAGCCGGGCGAAGGCGTCGGTCAGGGCGCGCATGCCGTCGGCGTTCACGCGGCGTGTCTCGGCCACGAACGCGTCGTCCTCGACGGCGGCGGTGGCGGCGATCTGGGCGGCGAGGTTGACGTTGAACGGCGAGCGGGGCTGGTTCAGGAGGCGGATGATGGCCGGGTCGGCGACGCCGTAGCCGACGCGCAGGCCGGCCAGCCCGTACATCTTGGAAAAGGTGCGCAGGCCGACGACGGGCGCCCCCGCGCGGATGTAGTCGAGCGCGTGGGGGAAGCCGGGCGCGTCGACGTATTCGACGTAGGCCTCGTCGAGGACGAGCAGGGCGCGCGGCGGGAGGCGTTCCAGCAGGGCGTCCACGTCGCGGCGCGAAACGACGGTGCCGGTCGGGTTGTGCGGGTTGGCGATGAAGACGAGCCGCGTGCGGTCCGAAAAGGCGTCGGCCATGGCCTCCGTGTCGTGGACCAGGCCGGGGCGGGTGAGCGGGACCTTGACGGCGCGCGCGCCGTTCAGGGTGGCGGCGGCTTCGTACAGCACGAACGTCGGCTCGCCGACGACGACCTCGTCGCCGGGCTGCAGGAACGTCAGGCCGAGCAGGTGGATGACCTCGTCGGAGCCGTTGCCGAAGACGAGCCAGTCGCCGGGCACGCCGAGCCGGGCGGCGACGGCGGCGCGAAGGTCATGACAGCCGCCGTCCGGGTACAGCGCGAGGCCAGGCAGGGCGTCCCGCAGCGCGGCGAGCGCGCGGGGCGAGGGGCCGAGCGGGTTCTCGTTGGAGGCGAGCTTGACGATCTCGCCGGTCAGGCCCAGCTCTCGCTTGACCTCCTCGATGGGCTTGCCGGGGTGGTAGGGCTTGAGCGCAGTTATGCGCG
>CADCTO010000594.1 GCA_902805585.1 uncultured Armatimonadota bacterium
TTCGTCTCGCTGATCACCACCTGCATGGCTTCCTCCTCCGCGGCTACCGTCTTCGTGACTATGCGTTCAGATGCCCGGCCAGCCACGCGAAGGCGGCTTCCTGCATCTCCACGTCGAATTTGTGGAAGCCGGGGTAGAACTGGCCGGCGTAGTGGTTCGCGGCGCCGACGCTCTCGTAGTGGGCGGCCAGTCGCCGGTCCGCCGCCCGCATGCCCTCGACCGTGAACAACTGGTCCTCCAGGTCGTACTGGACCAGCAGCGGCGACGGCGCGCGGCAGGCCACCAGGTCCGGCCAGTCGCCCCGGCGGCTCCAGTCCCCGGGGTACAGCATCCAGGTGTGGCTGACGACGTTGTGGTCCAGAAGGTCCTCGTAGGTGCTCATCATGCCGACGACGACCGCCGCGCGGATCCGGTCGCAGGTGCCCTGCAGCAGACCGGCGCGCAGGCCGCCGCCGGAAAGGCCGACGCAGCCGACCCGCTCGCTCTGCACGTCGGGGCGGGCGGCCAGGTAGTCTACCGCCACACGGTCTTCGTAGCTGATGATGCCGGAGAGCGTCGTGCCGAGCACACGGCAGTACTTCTCCACGGTGTGCTCGTGCCGTCCCGCGGCGGCGTTGTAGGCGGCGATCGCCTCCGGCGAATCTTCGTCACCCTGCGCCGGGCCGCCGCCGCCGCCGGCACGCTCCTCAGGCGACATCGCGTCCAGGGGGAACCGGCGGCTGCCCCACAGGAAGGCGTCCGGGACCAGCACCGCGAACCCGCCGCGGGCGAGTTCATTGGCCCAGGCCCGGCCGCCGTAGCAGCTCTGGCGGAACGGGCCGAGCACGCCGTGGGCCGGGTCCGGCCCGTCGGCGATCTTCTCCTTGCCGAAGAACTTGAAGCCGCCGTGGTCGTGCAGCGCGACGACGCCGGGGAGCGGCGCCCCGCCCGCCCCCTCGGGACGCAGCAGCCACGCCTCGGTCCGGGGGCCATAGCCGACGCTCCAGGAAACCGCCTCGCCCGCCACCCCGTCCCGTTCCCACCGGCGTTCCACGCGGGCGTCGCGCGCCTCCTCCGGGCCGGGCGCGAAGGCGAGCGCGTCGCGCGCCGCCTGTCGGGTCGCCGGGCCGGGCGGCGCGAGGGGGAACAGGTCGCGCGAACGTCGCGCCGCGTCCGCCAGATAGCTGAAGGGGCCCAGATGCCGAAAAGTTG
>CADCTO010000595.1 GCA_902805585.1 uncultured Armatimonadota bacterium
GGAATGGACCGACGGCATCGAGGACACGGGCGTCAAGCCGGGCTTCATCAAGATCGGGGTCGATGAGATCCCCGAAGGCGGGACGGATCTGTCCGCCATCGACGCCAAACTGGTCCGGGCCGCGGCCCGCGCCAGCCGCGACACCGGCCTTTCGGTGACGTGCCATACGGGCGGTGGCCCCGCGGGTCACGCGGCGGCGGCGCTTTTCGCGCGGGTGAAGGGGGACCCGGCGCGCCTCGTGGTCGCGCATTCGGACGGCCACGGCCACGAGCACAACCGCAGGATCGCGGCTCTGGGTTCGTGGGTGTCGTTCGACGGCATCGGCTCCCGCCCGCCCGAAGCGCACCTCAAGATCGTGCTGCCGATGCTGGAAAAACATGCCGACCGGGTGCTGCTCTCGATGGATCGCGGCTGGTGGTGGGTCGGCGAGCCGAAGGGCGGCAAGATACTGGACTACAACTATCTGAGCGACACCTTCCTGCCCGCGCTCCGCAAGGCCGGCGTCGGCGACGGCGTGATCCGCCGCCTGACGGTCGAGAATCCGGCGCGCGTGTTCGGAAGGTAAACCCCGAGAGGGGCAGGTTCGGCCCTCCCCGGCGGTGAACATGCCGGGGAGAACCAGGGGGTGGATTGGTGCGGCTTGGTGCCACGCCAACGACCCGGCTGAGAAACCACTGTAACAGGAAATGCAATGCCGAACACGCTGATCGTGAACGCGGACCAGGGCGTCCACGTCATCAACCCCAACATCTACGGGCACTTCGCCGAACACCTGGGCCGCTGTATCTACGAAGGCTTCTGGGTGGGCGAGGACGGGTCGATCCCGCACACGCGCGGCATCCGCAACGACGTCGTGGAAGCGCTCCGGCAGCTGAACCCGCCCGTCCTGCGCTGGCCGGGCGGCTGCTTCGCCGACGAGTACCACTGGATGGACGGCATCGGGCCGCGCGAAAACCGCCCGAGCATCGTCAACACGCACTGGGGCCTGGTGACCGAGAACAACTATTTCGGCACGCACGAGTTCTTCGACCTGTGCGAGATGCTGGGCGCGGCGCCCTATATCTGCGGCAACGTGGGGTCCGGCACGGTGCAGGAGATGCAGCAGTGGGTCGAGTACTGCACGTTCGCCGACCGCTCCCCGATGGCGGACCTGCGCCGTAAGAACGGCCGCGAGGAGCCGTGGAAGCTGCCCTATTTCGGCGTCGGCAACGAGAGCTGGGGCTGCGGCGGCAACATGCGGCCCGAGTACTACGCCGACGAATACCGCCGCTACCAGACCTATGTGCGCCACTTCGGTGACAACAAGGTCTACAAGATCGCCTGCGGGGCGAACAACGCGGATTATGAGTGGACCGAGGTCCTGATGCGCCAGGCGAGCCGCTACATGAACGGGCTCAGCCTGCACTACTACACGTTCGCCGGCGACTGGCGCCATAAGGGGTCGGCGACCGAATTCGACGAGGCCGAATGGTTCGTCACGCTGAAAAAGTCGCTCAAGATCGAAGAACTGGTGCAGCGGCACGGCGGCGTCATGGACCGCTACGACCCGGAAAAGCGCGTCGGCCTGATCGTGGACGAGTGGGGGACGTGGTGGGACGTCGAACCGGGCACCAACCCGGGCTTTTTGTACCAGCAGAACAGCCTCCGGGACGCGCTCGTGGCGGGCCTGACGCTCAACGTCTTCAACGCCCATTGTGACCGCGTGCAGATGGCCAACATCGCCCAGACCGTCAACGTGCTCCAGGCCATGGTCCTCACCGACGGCCCGCGGATGCTGCTCACGCCGACCTACCACGTCTTCGAGATGTGGAAAGTGCACCAGGGGGGGACGCTGCTGCCCCTGTACCTGAGCAGCGACGCGTACGCGCGCGGGGACGACCAGATCCCGGCGCTCAGCGCGTCGGCTTCCAAGGACGCGGCGGGACGGGTCCATCTGACGCTGTGCCACACCGACCCGACCCGGTCCGCGACCCTGTCGTGCGAGCTGCGCGGGGCGTCGTCACCGTCGTCGAACGTCGCCGGGCGCGTGCTGGCGGCCGGGGCCATCAACGCGCACAACACGTTCGACGAGGGCGACGCGGTGACGCCGCGCGCATTCAAAGACGGGGAAGCGCGGTGGGAAGACGGACGCCTGACCCTGACGCTGCCGCCCGCCTCGGTGGCGGTGGTCACCCTTTCACCGGAGGCGTGAACTGCCAAACTTCTACCGCTGCTTGCTGCCGGCGGTGCTTGCTGCGCTCCTCGCCCTTCCCGGCGTGAGTGACGACAGTCCACCAAAACCCGGTGCGGCGCCGGCGGTTGCGGGAACGCTGCCCGACCCGCTGGTGTGCGCCGACGGCACCCCCGTGAAAGACGCGGCCGCGTGGCGCGACAAGCGCCGGCCCGAACTGCTACGCCTTTTCGAGAGCGCGGTGTACGGCAGGACGCTGGTCGGCCGGCCGGAGCGTCTGCGCTTCGTCCTGCGCGACGAGAAAAAGAACGCGCGCGGCGGCAAAGCCACGCGGCTGCGCGTCGGCGTCCTCTTCGAGGGCCGCGAAGACGGGCGGCAGATGGAACTGCTCGTCTACCTGCCCAACCGGGCCAAAGGCCCGGCCCCGGTCTTCCTGGGGCTCAACTTCGACGGCAACTTCGACACGACGGAGGAGCCGGACATCCCGCTGCCCGCACACTGGGTGAACGGGCTGTTCCAATCGGGGCACGACCACAAGCCGCGGGAAGCGGATCGGGGGCGCCACCGCGCCATGTTCCCGTACGACCTCATCCTCGATCGGGGCTACGGGGTCGCGACCGCGGGCTACGGGGACGTCGAGCCGGACGAGGTGGGACGCTGGAAAGACGGCCCGCGCGGGCTGGGGCCGCCGCCGGGCCGGGGCGACTGGGGCGCGCTCGGCGCGTGGGCGTGGGCCCTCAGCCGGGCCATGGACTACCTGGAGAGCCACCCGCGGGTGGACAGGAAGCGCGTCGCCGTCTTCGGCTTCAGCCGATTGGGCAAGGCGGCTCTGTGGGCCGGCGCGCAGGACGAGCGGTTCGCCCTGCTGGTCTCGCAGAACTCGGGCAAGGGCGGCGTGTCGCTGATGAAGCGCCCGGTCGGCGAACCTGTGGAGCACCTGGCCGGGAAGGATCTCGGCCACTGGTTCGCCCCCGACTTCGCCGCGTACTCCAAAAACGAGCAGGCCCTGCCCGTGGACGGGCACGCGCTGGCCGCCCTCCTCGCGCCGCGCCCGCTGCTCATCCTCAGCGCCGCCGGGGACGCGTGGAGCGACCCGGAAGGGGAGTTCCTGGGGGGGCGGGGCGCCGACCCGGTCTACCGCCTGCTCGGCACGGACGGCCTGGCCGCCCGCGAATGGCCGGCGCCGCAGACCTTGGTGAGCAGCACCATCGGCTACTACCTTCGCCCCGGCGGCCACGACGTGACGCTAGACGATTGGCAGGCGACGCTCTTTTTTGCGGACAAGCATCTGGCCGATCCGCCGACGCAGAAATAGAAGGCTGCGTCACGTCGTTGGGTCGTGATCCGCCCCGGTCAATGAGGCCGGCGCCGACAGGCGCTCCATGACGAACAGGGCATTGGCTGTGGCGGCGCCCAGGGCGGTGTTGTCGAAGATGCACCAAGTCGCTACCCCGGCGGCCGCCGAAGCCGCCAGTTTCGTCGCCAGGTTTTCAAGATAGGCCGCTGCGTACTCCGAGTGGTAGATCCGGGGCGACCCGTGCAGACGGTGGTACACGAGCCCTTCCCAGCCGCCGGGGTGCGCCGCTTCCGGCACCGGGGCGGGGTCGGCCGCCGCCCGCGCCACCCGGAACTCCGCCAGCACGCGCTCGACCTCCGGCACAAACCAGCCCGGGTGGCGTGGTTCGCAGACGACGCTTCCGGGGAAGCGCTCCCGCAGCGCGGCCAAAAACGCGGGTGCGATCACGGGGTCGAACGGCAGGCCGGGCGGGAGCTGCACCAGCAGCGGCCCGAGCTTCGCGCCCAGGGGAGCCACTTCGGCCAGGAAGGCGTCGAGCGGTTCCGACGAGTCCGCGAGGCGGCGGAGGTGGGTGATCTGGCGCGGCACCTTCACCGAGAACCGGAACGGGTCAGGCACGGACTCCGCCCACCTCTGGTAGGTGGCGGGGCGATGGGGGCGGTAGAACGAGGAGTTTATCTCGACGGCGGGCAGCTGCCGGGCATAGCGCTCCAGGTGCGTGCCGGTGGCGGTGCCGGGGAAAGCGGCGGCATGCTCTTTCGGGATACTCCACCCGGCGCACCCGACGTACACGCCGCCCCTCTCCGCGCCCCGCGTCACCCCCACAGCGTTTCGGCTCGTCCGGCGGCCTAGGCCGCCCGCAGGCGCGACACGAGGCCCCCGGCAAGCAGGAGCGCGAAGCCGGCCCCGACGATGGTCGCCGCCGAGGGCAGGTCCCAGACGAACGACAGGTACAGGCCGACCGGGACCGGCAGCAGGCCCGCCAGCACCGAGCCCAGCAGCGCCGCGGGCATGCGCCGCGTCAGCAGCAGCGAGGTCACGGCCGGCAGGACCAGGGCGGCGAACGTCATCAGCACCCCGACCGCGTGGATGGCGAAGGCGATGGTCAGGCCGATGGTGACGTAGAGCAGCGCCTCCCAGAACCGGGCGTGGTAACCCGCCGCCTGGGCCGTGTCCGGATCGAACGAGACGAACAGCAGCTCCTTGGCGAACAGCAGATGGACCAGAAGGACGCCGCCGAGCGCCAGCGCCGTGGCGAGCACGTCCTGCGTCGTCACGGTCAGGATGTTGCCGAACAGCAGGGCGAGCAGGTGCCCCTCGCCCTGGGCGCTCTTGGCGATCAGGAGGATCGCCAGCGCCGAGGCGACCACATAGCCGATCCCGATGAAGGCGTCCTGGCGCACCTTGCGCGGCGCCCACTGGACCGAGAACAGGCCGACCCCCGCCAGCATGAGCCCCACCGAGCCGAGCATCGGGGAAAAGTTCATCAGCAGCGACAGCGCGACCCCCGCCGACGACATCTCGGACAGCGCCACGCCGACGAAGACGATCCGCCGCAGCACGACGTAGACGCCCAGGTAGGCGCAGACGCCGCCCACCAGCAGGCCCGCCCAGAGCGCCCGCTGCATGAAGTCGAGCCCGAAAACCTGGCGGGGCGAAGCGCCGGCGGCTTCGGCCGGGAGGCTCGCCGCCTCGCCCTCGCCCGCCGGGCTCGCCGTGACTCCCGGTTCCGGGTGGATGCCGTGGACGTGCCCGTGGTCCTCCCCGTGTGGGATCGGCTCCGCCGCGGCTTCGGGCGGCGGTGGCGGCGGCGGTGCCTGCGCCGCCGCCGGGGGCGCCGCCAGACTCGACAGCAGCAACAGGCCGAGAAGCAGGCGAGAAAGCCGGGATTTCATAGCACCACCCGCCTGCCGCCGAACTGGGCGACTTCAAGCGGCATGCCGTAAAGGGCCTCCAGCGTTTCCGGTCGCACGACCTCGTCCACCGGCCCCATCTCGAAGCGGCTCCCGCCCAGGATCGCGATCTGCTGGACGTGGTTGGCGACGACGTTCAGCATGTGCGACACCATCAGGACCAGCAGCCCGCGCTCGGCGTGCAGGCGGTCGATCAGCTCCATCGTCGCGTGCTCGGCGGCGATGTCCATGTCGTTGGTCGGCTCATCGAGCACCAACACGTCCGGGTCGGAGGCGAGCGCGCGCGCCATCAGCGTCCGCTGCTTCTGGCCGCCGGAGAACTCGCGGAACAGCCGGCCCGCCAGATCCGGGACGCCGACCTGCTCCAGGGCGTGGCGGGCGCGTTCCCGGTCCGCCTTGCCCGGCCGGCGCAGCAGGCCCAGTTCCCGGTAGCGACCCATCAGGACGATATCGAGGGCCGTGAGGGGGAAGTGGTCGTCCATGGTCTGCGCCTGGGGCACGTAGCCGAACGTGAGCGGCTTCCGGTGGACCGTAATGCTGCCCGCGCGCGGTTTCAGCGACCCCAGGATCGCGTGGAGCAGCGTGGTCTTGCCCGCCCCGTTCGGCCCGACGATGCCGAGGTAGTCGCCGGCGCGCAAAACGAAGTCCAGGCCGGACAGGACCGTGCGTTTGCTGTAACCGAGGGTCACGTTCTCGAAGGTGAGCAGCGGCTCCCCGAGAGCGGCGTTCGGCGCTGCCGCGGGCGCTCCGGTCGTCATCATGATCTTTCTTGTTTCACCGGTTTCACCGGATCCGGTCCCGGCACCGGGCCGGGGCGCCGGAGAACGGCGGCCCGGCCCGAGCCTCGTCAGTCGAGCGCCTTCCGGAAGCCGGCCACGATGGCGTCGACGTAGTCGAAGTAGGTCCGCGTGCCCTGGGACCCGACGGAGTAGGGCACCACCGCGACCGTGCCGCCCGCCTCGCGGGCGACCAGGTCCGCGAAGCGCCTCGGGTAGATCGACGGCACGATGACGGCCTTCACCCCGGCGCCCTTCATGCGCGCGATCAGGCGGTTGACGTGCGCGCCGGACGGGGGGATCCCCGGCTTGGGCTCGAGGTACCCGAAAGCGCCCAGACCGAAGCGGTCGAGGAAATACACCCACTCGTCGTGATAGGCGACCACCTGCCGTCCCTTGTACGGGGCGAGGCGGCTTTTCCATCCCGCCATCCGCCGGTCGACCTCGGCGGCGAAACGCGTGTAGTTCGCGTCGTACCGCGCGGCGTTCTTCGCGTCCACCGCCCGCAGGGCGAGATCGATCTGGTAGGCGACGACCTTGGCGTTGCCCGGGTCGAGCCAGTAGTGGGGGTTTCCGAAGACGTGGATGTCGCCGGAAGCGCCGGAAAGGCTTCCCGTGGGCACGGCCTTGCGGCGGATCAGCCGTCCGGCGTCTACGTAGCCGGGTCCTCCGGGCTGCACCTTCGGGTTGCGGGCGGCGCTCACCACCGCGTCGGCCCACGTGTCGAAATCCATCCCGACCTTGACGAAGACCCCGGCGCGGGCGACTCTTATCACGTCCGTGGGCTTGGCCTCGATCTTGTGGTAGTTCTGGTCCGGCTTGGCGAGCGACGTCACGGTCACGAGGTCGCCGCCCACCTCGCGGGCGATGGCGGCCAGGTCCGGCGTGGAGGTCACCACGCTCACGGCCGCACGGGCCGGATGGGCCGCGGCGGTCGCCGCCAGAACTGCCGCGCCGAGGATGCCGAGGAGATTCGGCCGGTTGTTTCTCATGGTACTGCTCCTTACTCCAGGCGGTGCGTGTGGGGGCCGATGCCGAAGACGATCTGCAGGTGCGCTTCGCTGAAGTCTCGCTTCCCGGGCCGGCCGCCGTGGATCAACTGCACGCGCGCGTACGTGCTCTCGTTGAGCTGGCGGGTGCCGATCAGCGAGACCGCCGATTCGTGCTCGTCGGGCGCGAAGGGGAACGCGCTCCAGTCATAGCGCAGGCCCAGCGACGTGAACGCGTCCAGCCGCTGATCGGCCAGCAGGTAATAGCCGTCCACGGTCCGTTGGAAGCCCGCATCCTTCTGCCGGTGGCGCACGTACTCGCCCCGCAGCAGCAGCCGCGACGCCCCGCGCCCGGAGCGGCGGTACGTCAGGTCCAGGGCCGAGAGCTGGATGGTGGGCCGGACGGTCAGGAGGCCGACCTGCCGCCCCCGCTGCGCCGCTACCGGAACGTTTCCGTCCTCCGGCTCCTCGCCCATCTCGTACTCCAGGCCGCGCCCGCGCGCCACAGACCCGCCGACCTCCAGGTCGCCCCCGAGCGCCGGGAAGGCGGTCCACAGCCGCAGCGTCAGGAACCGGTCTTCGAAGCCCGCCCCGGCCGGGGTTTCGTGCTCCTCTTCTTCCCCTTCCTCGTGCTCCTCCCCGTGCGCGTGCGCCTCGGCGCCGCTCCAGAAGCCGGCGTCGATCTGCGCGAAGAACGGCGTGGGGAGCAGAACGGAAAGGTAGCCGCCCTGGCCCACCAGGCTTTCGCCGCCGGAGACCAGGTTGGTCAGGACGAAGGGGTTCACCACGTACGGATACGAATGCGGGTGGAGCTGGTTCGTGCGCCCGAACGGCACGAACCGCTTGCCGACCGTCGCCCCCACCGGCAGGCCGAATCCGATGTTCTCGACGGTCAGGAAGCCCTCTTCGAGAGCGGCCTCGTTTTCGGCGAAGACGATAAAGGCGTCGGCGCGGATGCCCGGGTACACAAAGCCCTGGATGCCGATCTCGGCCTCCTCCAGCTCGAACCGGTCGCGGCCCGTGTCGCCGCGGTCGTTGCCGACGTGCCCGACCAGGTTCCCGATCAGCGAGATGTCGGGCAGCTGCAGCTGGCGCCCGCCGGCGGGCGGCGTTGTTTCCGGAGAGGGCGGCGTCCCCGGCGTCTCCGTGCCCGCTTCGGGCGGTGGGGGCGGGGCGGGGGTGCCGGGCGTCGGCGTCCCCGGCGCGGGCGGCGCGGCGGGCTCTCTGATTTCCGGCGGCGCGGGCGGGGGAGGGGGCGCGGCCTGCGCCCCGGCCCGGACAGGAACGGTGGAAAGGCCGCCGAACAAGGCGGCGGCGGCGGCGGCACATGCCAGTAATGAAGGGTACTGTCTCATGGATGTCATCGGCTCCTCGTGACGCCCGGCGTTGCGGAGGCGTCACCCGTGCCGCCCGGCCGCACCTCAAGAAGCGGTGCGTCCGCGCGGAGCGCCGGGCGCGCGAACGCCGGCGGGCGGCGCGCGTCAGGCGCGAAAGATGATCTAAGGGAAACCGTCGACGCGCGCGAACGGCGCTCAGGCGACGGTCGGGTGGGGGAGCGAGACAGGTGGGGCGCGGGGACAGCGGCGCGGGACGGGAAGGGCGAAGCAGGCGAAGACGGGTAACACGAACAGCACCCGCAGGCAGAGCGCGGCGGCTTGCAGCGGTATACTCTGGTGGGTCGGCGGCAGGCTCGGCAGCGTCAGCCACTCGCACAGGGAACAGGCAGGCGGGGCGCCGCAGAGGTTCCCGCCGCCGTGCTCGGCGGCGGCCGCCGGACGGCACAGGCCCGAACCCTGGTGCTGGTGCGCGGTGGCGACCAGGGTGATGAGCGTGAAGAACAGCGCCACGAACGCCGCGGAAGAACGGCGCCGCCGGATTAGACCGAGCAAAGACTGCATCTTGAGGAGCGTGTGCGGGACCCGTCTTTCGTCGCATCCTGCCGACGACATTGCAACTGATTTACACTTTAACGGTGATTATGGCCGTTTGTCAAGCCTGTCCTCAGGGTGATCGCGTGGAGGTTCCGGCGTCTGTTCATCCCCGAGGTGGCCCCTGCGTGAACGCCGGCGCTGCCCCCGGTCCGAATTCCGGCGTGATCGAGAGGTTCCGACCGATAAAGTAGTACCCATAAAAGGTATAACAGGTAGAGGTTTGACTGGCTGTATGAGCTAGGTACTAGTATCCGGCTCGGTTCTTGCGGCCCGTCCCATTGCCCGTCGACCATTGCCGGAGACCGGGCCGGGACGCGTACCGCCGCCGGCGAAAACGACTTGGGAGGACAACATGCATTACCGCACCAGAAACATCGTAGCTGGGACCGTGGCGCCTTATTCTTGCCTCCACGGGTGGCGAACGTCGGCATGGATGGCGTTCCTGCTGCTGGCCCTGGCGGGCTCAGCCGTCTCGGTCGCGCGTGCCGATGCGCTTGACGACAAGAGCGACCGGTTCCTGTCGCGGAAGATGGCGGCGCGGCCGGTCTCCGGCTGGTCGTCGGTGATCCTGTGGCTGGGCGACGGCCGCCAACTCACCTCGAAACAGCGCGAACAGATCCGGTCCCTCGGCGGCTACGTCTACCGGCACCTGCCCGTGGTCGACTCGGTCGCGGCGCGTGTCCCGAACCGAAACGTTTCCCGTCTCGCGGCGTTACCGTTCGTTCGGCGGCTGTCGGCGGACGTGACCGTCCGGAAGACCGACGAGTTCACGGTGGCCTCCAGCGGGGCCGATGTCGCCTTCAGCCGGTATCGTCTTACCGGCGCGGGCGTCGCGGTGGCGGTGGTGGACAGCGGCATCCGGGAAAGCGTGGACCTGGCGCGGAACAACAAGTCCCGGGTCGTGGCTCGCGTGGACTACGTGGCCGGGATAGGCGCGGCCGGAAACGACGGATACGGTCACGGGACCCACGTGGCCGGAATCATCGCCGGCAACGGTGCCGGTTCCACCGGGCCGAACTACCACCGTACCTTTTACGGCATCGCCCGGAAGGCCGATCTGGTCGATCTACGCGTGCTGGATGCCACCGGTCAGGGGCCGGTCAGCGACGTGGTGAAGGCGATCGACTGGGTCGTCGCCAACAAGGACGTCTACAACATACGGGTCATGAACCTGTCCCTCGGCCACGAGGTGGGGGAGAGCTACACGACCGACCCCCTGTGCCGGGCCGTCGAAGCGGCCTGGAAGGCGGGCGTGGTGGTCGTCTGTGCCGCCGGAAACGAGGGACGACTCCAGCCGATCGCGCTCCCCCTTCTGCTGAACAACGACGGCTACGGGACCGCGTACGGCTCCATCCTTTCCCCCGCCAACAGTCCGTACGTCATCACGGTCGGGGCCATGAAGTCCACCGCCGGGGGGCGCGCCGGTGACCGCATCGGTTCGTACTCCGGCCGGGGGCCGTCGCGCCTGGACTTCGTGTTGAAGCCCGACATCGTCGCGCCCGGTGACGGCGTCATCTCGGTGAACGCCCCCGGCTCGTACGTGGATGGCGCGGTCGGCAGCACGAACCGGGTGTCCTGGACGGAGTTCTGTTACGAGTATGGGAACCCCGCCGACGCCTCCCGGTACTTCCGCCTTTCGGGCACGTCGATGGCGGCCCCGGTCGTTTCCGGAGCCGTGGCGTTGATGCTGGAATCCGACCCGCGCCTGTCCCCGGACACCGTCAAGGCGCGGCTCATGTTTTCCGCGGACCGGTGGGCCTTCCCGGACGGGCGCGCCGACCCCTGCACGTTCGGCGCGGGCTACCTGAACCTGCCCGCCGCCCTGGCCCAAACCGCCGTCGCCACCCGGTACGCAGTGAGCCCCGTGCTCTCGCGGGGTGTGACGGGAGAAGTGACCCTCGTCGCCGACGTGGGGCCCCTGGGCCTCTGGGGGACCGGCGTCGACGGCACACACATCATGTGGGGTTCGAAATCGTCGAGGCCGTCGTGGCACGACGACTCCCTGTGGGGTTCCCCCTTGTGGAGTGACAACGCCGTGTGGAGCGTGATAAACGCCGGCGTGGACCTGTCCCCGATCGTCATCCACGGCGATGACGACTAGCGCCGGTCGCCGCCGGGCAACGGGACCGGCGCCCGGACCCGGCGCGAAAAGTCAGGAAACGCCGCGGTCGATGGGAAGCCCCGAAACCCGTGCGTAAACTGCCGCTGAAAGCGCAGATCTTCGTCGTGATGACGTGGCTCTTCGGGGCCGCCGCCTCGGCGGGCGCCGTCCTCGTTCCGTGGCCGAGTGCCGAGGTGCCCGGCTGGGAGCTGGGGCTCTTCGTCCTGTTCGGCCTCGTGGCGGGAGGGGCGAAAGTGCCCTTGATGCGGCACGCGAACCAGGAAGACCAGGGCTCGATCACCCTGGGCTTCCTGTTCACGTTCGCGGCGCTGCTCCGCTTCGGGCCCCCGGGCGCCGTCCTCGTCGGCGTGACGAGCATGCTCAGCGCGTCCGTTTTCCCCCGCCCCCTGCCCCTGCACCAGTTGACGTTCAACACGGCCCTGGTCGCCGTTTCGGCGTACGTAGCCGGCGTCGTTTTCCTGCTCGCCAATGGGGGCACGCACTCCCTCGAGCCCTTGATATCCTTGCCGGCGGTGGTGGCGGCGAGCCTCTCCTTTTTCCTCATCGAGGCGGGAGCCGTCGCGAGCGTGGTCGCCCTGTCCACGCGGCAGTCGGCGGTGCGCCTCTTCAAGGAGACCCTGCTGTGGACGGCGCCCTCCTACGTCGCCGTCGCCTGCGCCACCGCGCTGGCCGTCCTGCTCCTCAGGCCCCACGTCGGGGTCGCCCTGCTGTACCTGGGGCCGCTGGGCTATCTGACGTACCAGACGTACGCCGTGTATTCCGCGCGCGCGGAGGAGAATCGCCGGCACGTCGAGGAGATGAAGGAGCGGGAGGAGCGGCTCCGCCTGGCGCTCAGCGCGGCGCACATGGGCGCCTGGGACCTGAACCTGGTGACGGGGCAGATGGTCTGGTACGAAGGCATGGCCCCGCTGTTCGGCCTGGCGGAGGACAAATTCGCGGGCACGAAGGACGCCTTCCTGGCCCTGATCCACCCCGACGACCGGCCCGAGATGGAACGCAACCTCGCGAAGGCCGCGGAAGCGGGGAAGCTGGAAGAGACCCAGTTCCAGGTCCTCAGGCCGGACGGCTGCGCCCGCTGGCTCAGCGCGCTCGGCGTGGCCTACCGTGACGCGGCCGGCGAGACGGTGCGCGTCGGCGGCGTGGTTCTGGACGTCACGGAGCGCAAGCGGTCGGAAGACCGCATCACCTGGCAGGCGCACCACGACGCGCTGACGGGGCTGCCGAACCGCGTCCTGTTCCAGAACCGTTTGGAGCAGGTACTCGCCATCGCCGGCCGGACGGGCGATGTGGCCGCCCTCCTTTTCCTGGACCTGAACCGGTTCAAAACGATCAACGATACGCTCGGACACGCGGCCGGTGACCGTTTGCTGCAAGAGGTGGCCGTCCGCCTCGGCCAGTGCGTGCGTAGCGAGGACACGGTCGCCCGCATGGGCGGCGACGAGTTCACGGTGCTCCTGCCGGGTATCCGCAACCCGCAGAACGCCGCCAAGGTGGCCCAGACGCTGCTCAACGCTCTGGCCGTGCCGCTCCGCATCGAAGGCCACGAGCTTCACGTCGCGGCCAGCGTGGGGATCAGCCTGTACCCGTTCGACGGTGAAGACGCCGGGACCCTGCTGCGGAACGCCGACGCGGCCATGTACCGTGCCAAAGAAGAGGGTCACGGCAGCTACCGGATCTACACGGAGGCGATGAACACGGCCGCTTTCGAGCGGCTGGTCCTGGAAAACAGTCTGCGCGTGGCGCTGGACCGTAACGAACTGCTCCTTCTGTATCAGCCGCAGGTCGACCTCACCACCGGGCAGGTCATCGGCGTAGAGGCCCTCGTCCGGTGGCGGCACCCGGAACTCGGTCTGCTCCCCGCGGGACGATTCATCCCCATGGCGGAGGAGACCGGCCTCATCATCCCCCTGGGCGAATGGATACTGCGGCAGGCGTGCCGTCAGGCGAGCGAATGGCAGGCCGCCGGGCGTCCGGTGCCCGTCGCGGTGAACCTTTCGGCACGGCAGCTAGGGAACGGGGGGCTCGCGGATCTGGTCGAATCGGCGCTGGCGGAGACGGGGCTGGAGCCCAGGTGGCTGAATCTGGAACTCACCGAAAGCGCCATCATGCAGCACAAGGAGCGGGCCGCCGAGGTGCTGCGAGCCCTGAAACAACGCGGCGTGCGGATATCGCTCGACGATTTCGGGACGGGGTACTCCTCTCTGGCGTATCTGCGGTACTTCCCGATCGACATCCTGAAGGTGGACGGCTCGTTCGTGACCCGGCTTGCCGAAGACACGACAGACCAGGCGCTGGTGCGCGGGATGATCGATCTGGCCCATGCCCTGAAGATGGAAGTCATCGCGGAAGGGGTGGAAACCGCCGCCCAGGAAAACCGCCTGTCCGTTCTGGGCTGCGACGCCATGCAGGGGTACCTTTTCAGCCCCCCCGTGGCCGCCGAAGAGATGCAGGTATTTCTTCATCGGTAGGATCCCGGCCTCGGTCGGCGGCGGGGGCGCCGCGCCAGACGGCGTCCGCGTTGTTGGAGTCAGGTCATGCCGACGTTTCAGCGGTGGAAAGCGCGCCGGGCAGCGGTTTCCGCGGCCCTGGCGGCGGGCGCCGGAGCGTTCCTCGTCGTCGCCCCGTACGGCTGCGCGCGCCGCGATACGGGCGATGTGACCGTCACGATCCCGCGCGACGTGATCCAGGAGCGCGTCGCGCGGGAGTTCCCCCTGACGCGCGGGCCGGTCCGCCTGAGCGACCCGCGGGTCACCTTGCGCGCCGGCTCGGACCGGATCGGGCTGGAGACCCGGATCGACGCACCGGTGGATCTGCCCCTCCTCGGGCGGGTCGAGGTCCGCGCCAGAGCGGCCGGCGACGGCCGGCTGCGCTACGACCCCGGCACGGCCTCCTTCCTGCTCGACGACCCCGCGCTCGTGGATCTGAGCGTGGAGGGACTGCCCGACGCCGTGGCCGGCAGGGTCGCCTCCCGGGCGCAGGCGCTGATGGGCCCGGTGCTCCGCGAGGTGTACCCCAGCGTCCCGCTGCACACGCTGGACCGGAGTCTGTCGCACCGGGTCGCGCGCCGGTTCCTGCGCGGCGTGCGCGTCACGAACGGCCAGGTCGAGGCGACATTCAGCCTGACCCGCCCATAAAGCGCCCGGGCGCGGGATGGACGACAGAAACACCGCCTGGCGTCCGGTTCGGTGCCGTGCTGTATCGGGCGGCGGGCAGCACGGTTCGCCGCCTCCCTGTTCCGTTCCTTCAGGCGCTCCCGGATGGGGCGACGAGCCCGCGCGCCTCCTCGGTGTGGCGGGCGCCCAGGTGGGCGAGTACGCGGCCGGCCAGCCCCTCTTCCTCGCGGACCAGGCCCAGGAGCACGTGCGCGGGGCGCACGGCAGTCCCCCCCGACAGGTCCGCCTCGGCTTCGGCGAGGTCCAGCACGCGCCGGGTGCGCGGGGCCAGCGGCAGCGGCGCGCCGTCCCCTGGCGCGCCGCTGGCGCGCACGATCCGGCCCTCGATCTCCCTTCGGAGTTGCTCCGGCGCGATGCCGAAGTGCTCCAGGAGACCGGGTACCTGCGGATCATCCTCTCCGCCGAGCACGCCCAGCAGCAGGTGCTCCGTGCACACCTGCGAGTCGCCGGCACGCCCGGCCTCGTTCCGCGCGAGCGAAATCGTCCTCAGCGCCTCTCCGGTCCATCGTTCCGCTTCCATCATCCGCCCTCCTGTGTCCGCTGTCCTGGAGCCGGCCGGGTACCGGCCGGCTCCATCGTGTCGGTGATCTCCTCCTCCCCCTGACCCTGCCAGGTTGCGTGTCGGGAAAGCGGGCGTCCGGCGCGATTCTAAGTCATTATGGCCGGCCACCGTGTACACAGCGTGTACAAAGCCGCTACGGAGCGAGGAATTCCACTGAAGCCGTCCTGCCGGGACACCATGCGGCCGCGATGTCCGGCAAACGTCTTGTCATACAGTCTATCATTGTTTGCTACTTGTCATACTATTACAAGAAGAAAATGACGCCATTACAGGCTATTTGGTAGTACGATGACATAGACGATATTCCTGCTTTGCTTTGTGCACTCATACTTGTAGGTTCTTTCTTATTAGCGTTTAAAGTTTGCTTAGTAGAGGTATCACTCTCCTGTTGGCATAGGGGCTATCAGAGATCAGGTCCTGGTTTGGCGTGATGGCGCGGCCAGAACTGCCTGGCGCGGGGGTGCTGGTTCGTTGAGCAACCCAAGGGGCGCAGGTGATGAGCACAGAGGGTTCGAGCAGCAGGGGTGCCATCTCGATCACGCTGGCGGCACCGCACTGTTCGTCTCGGAAGCATCGTGTGAGGATATATGGTTTCAGAGAAAGAGAAAAGGAACGCACGGCGGTCGACCCCCCTGGAGTTATGGGGGGGGGTCGAGTGCACGGTGAACCGCGTGGGCGACCGGTTCCAGGATCAGTTCGCCTGCAACGGTCACCGCGAGCGTCCCGGTGACTTAGACCGCTTCGCGCAGCTGGGCATCCGCAAGCTGCGCTACCCGGTGCTGTGGGAGACCACCGCGCCCGACGGTGGAGACACGGCCGACTGGCGCTTCGCCGACGAGCGTCTGGCTCGCCTCAAGGAGCTCGACATCGACCCCATCGTCGGGCTGGTGCATCACGGCAGCGGGCCCCGGCACACCAGTCTGGTCGATCCCGCCTTCCCCGAGGGGTTGGCCGACTTCGCCCGCGCCGTGGCCGAGCGCTATCCGTGGGTGAGCCACTACACGCCCGTCAACGAGCCGCTCACCACCGCCCGCTTTTCCGGCCTGTACGGCCACTGGTACCCGCACGGCAAAGACGAGCGCACCTTCACGCAGGCGCTGCTGACCCAGTGCCGCGCCACGGCGCGGGCGATGCAGGCGATCCGGCAGGTGAACCCGCACGCAAAGCTGGTGCAGACCGAGGACATGGGCAGGACCTGGAGCACCCCGCGCCTTTCCTACCAGGCCCGCTTCGAGAACGAGCGCCG
>CADCTO010000596.1 GCA_902805585.1 uncultured Armatimonadota bacterium
AGGTGTTCTCCATCCAAGGGTCTTCCGGGGCCTCGCGTTGAGGGCGATCGCCACGGCCGCCACGTCGTCGGCGCTGTGCGCGCTGAGGTCGGTGCCCTTCGGGAAGTATTGGCGCAAAAGCCCGTTGGTGTTCTCGTTTGTGCCGCGCTGCCAAGGGCTATGAGGATCGCAGAAGTAGACCTGAACACCGGCGTCGATCCGCAGGCGTGCGTGCTGGCTCATCTCCGCCCCCTGATCCCAAGTCAGCGATTGTCGCAGTTGCTCGGGCAAGGTGATGATCGTGCGGCCCCGAGGTTGTGGCCGGCCATGCGGGGCAGACGCAGCAGAAGCGTGAACCGCGTCGTGCGTTCCACCAGGGTGCCGATCGCCGAGCTACCCAGCCCCAGGATGAGGTCCCCCTCCCAGGGGCCCGGCACCGCCCGGTCATCCGCCTCCGCCGGGCGTTGGCTGATCATGATCTCCGGGGCGATAAAGGTCTTGCCCCGTCCCCGGGTGCGCGCCCGCGGCACCCGCAACGCCCGCCCGGTTCGCAAGCAGGCGGTCACTTCCCGGCGCACCGCCCCGCGGCCTTGCCCGGACAGCGCCTGGTCGATGGCTTCGTGGCTGATGCGCATGGCCTCATCATCGGGGAAGTCGAGACGGAGGCGGCGGGCGATCTGTTCCGGGCTCCACGCCGTGGCCCATTGTCGGTCCTGCCGAGGCCCGTGTTGGCGACCCTTCCAGGTCACAACTGGCCCGCGGACCGTCGCCCCGTTCGGGGCCACGACCGCACCGGCCAGCCGCTCCTGCCCGTAATGGCGCAGCGCTGCGTTGATCGCCAGCTTGGCCGGCTTCGGACGGCGGGCGGATCGATCGGCGTGCCATGGCGCGGTTGTGGCGCGGTATTCCAGACCGCCACGGCGCGTGGCGGCGTTGCGGCGCAGCTCGCGGGAGATCGTGGACGGCGCTCGCTTCAGCCGGCGGGCGATCTCGCGAACGCCGTGCCCTTGAGCGCGCAAGATCGCGATCTCCTCCCGCTCCGCAAACAACAGACAGCGCCCTGACAGCGGCTTCGACGACCGCGAGAGATGTGACGGTGGCATGCCGCCCGCCCCCCGGAACCACCGTGCCCCTACGGCTGGCGACACTCCGGCGCCAACCGCGGCGTCCTCGCTCGAACACCCCACCGCGATCGCCGCCCAGAACCGCTC
>CADCTO010000597.1 GCA_902805585.1 uncultured Armatimonadota bacterium
GTGAGGGAATCCACTCGCCTGGCCTGAACTGAGAGGCTCGGGCTTGGTGGAACTGGGGTGACGGTGGCCGCATGATACCACCGCGCCTATGAACTGATCTTTGCGAGGTAGGGGTAGGCGCAGAGGGATTGGATGCGCCCGGCTTCTGCCGTGAGGGCATTCCAGGCTCGGCAGCAGGCGTCGACGACGGCGTCGTAGTCGGCCAGGAGGCGGTGGGAGAGGTAGCGTTCCCGGAGGTAGAGCCAGACGCGCTCAACGGGGTTTAGCTCCGGGCTGTAGGGCGGCAGCTCCACCAGGGTGACGTTGGGCGGAACCGTGACGGATCGCTGGTCGTGCCAGCCTGCGCCATCGAGCACCATGAGAGCGTGCGTGTTGGCCGGGATCGTCGCGGCGAAGTCGAGAAGGAAGCGGTCCATGGCCTCGGTGCAGACCCGCGGCAGGACGAGGCCGAAGTCTTCGCCGGTTAAAGGCCGGACGGCAGCGAACAGGTAGGCAGACGCGAAGCGCTTGTCGCAGAGACCTGGCGGACGTTGGCCGCGCGTCCACCAACGGTGCCCTGTCCGCCCTTTCTGACCGACGCGGGCCTCGTCCATGAACCAGAGCGCGACTTGCTTGTCCGGATGGGCCTCGGCCGTGGCCGCTACGGCGTCGCAAAGCCCCTTTTGGCGAAAGCCTCAGCGGCCCGGGCGTCGCGCCGGGGGTGGACGGGCCGGGCTTTCTGTCGCGACAGCCCGAGCCGGCGCACGACCCGCGACATGGATTGCGGGCACATCGTCTTGCCGAACCGATCCTCGATGAAGCGGCAGAGATCGGGCAACGTCCAGCTCGATGGCTCGCCCCGCTCCGGATCCGGCCCGCGCAGAACCCGGTTCACGAGCACGGCCTGCTCGCCCTCGCTCAAGACCTCCGGCCTGTGACCGTGCGGACGGTCCACCAGGCCGCCGAGCCCCTCGACGTTGAACCGCACCACCGCATCGCGCAGCGACTGCCGCTCGATCCCGGCTGCTCGCGCAGCTTGAGCCCGGCTCATCCCCTCCAGCGCGTTCGCGATCGCCAGCATCCGCTGCGCCGTCCGCCGGCGCGGCTCCTTCTTGGCCAGCCGCCGCAGCTCCGCCGCCGTCGCGACGTCCTCCCGGATCGCTAGTCCCCGTCCCATCCCGCCCTCCACGCCGAAGCAGAACGG
>CADCTO010000598.1 GCA_902805585.1 uncultured Armatimonadota bacterium
ATGCGGGCATGCACTGCGAGATGGGCTACCTGGAGCGGCGCGCGGCCTTGCGGGAAGGCTCGCTGTCACGGGAGGAGCTGCTGCCGGACGCGCAGTCCCTCATCGTGGTCGCGCTGTCGTACCATTTCGGGGCGCCCCCCGCCGGCCCCGGCGGGGGGCCGCACGGCGTCGTCGCGCGCTACGCGCGCGGCTCGGACTACCACGCCGTTCTGTGGGAGAAGCTGAACGCTCTGGGCGCGTGGATCGAGCACGAATACGGGCCGGGCGTACGCACGCGCGGGTTCACCGACTCGGGGCCGATCCGTGAGCGGGAACTGGCGGCGCGGGCGGGACTGGGCTGGCAGGGCAAGCACACGGGCCTGATCTCGCTCGACCTGGGCAACTGGTTCTTTCTGGGCGTGCTGCTGACGACGCTGCCGCTCGCGCCCGACGATCCGGTGGCGGCACACTGCGGCACGTGCACGCGCTGCCTGGCGGCCTGCCCGACCGGGGCGATCGTGGCGCCGCACACGCTGGACGCGCGCCGCTGCATCTCGTACCTGACGATCGAGCACCGCGGACCGATCCCACGCGACCTGCGCCCGCTCCTGGGCGACCGCATCTTCGGCTGCGACGACTGTCTGGCGGCCTGCCCCTGGAACGAGCGGGCCCGGGCCGGGCAGGAGATGCGGCTCGCGGCACGGCCCGGGCAGGCGCTGCCCGATCTGCTGGAATGGCTGGACCTGCTCGCCGACGAGGCGGCGTTCAAGGGGCGCTTCGCGGGCACGCCGCTGCTGCGCCCGAAGCGCGAAGGGCTGCGGCGCAACGTGTGCGTCGCGCTCGGCAACGTCGGCGGGGAGGCGGCGGTGGGACCGCTGGCGGGGGCGCTCGCCACGGACCCCTCGCCGCTGGTGCGCGGGCACGCGGCCTGGGCGCTGGGTCAGATCGCCCACCGTGCCGACAGCGCGGCGGCGCGCGCCGCGCTGAGCGATGCGGCGCAACGCGAAACGGCCTCTGACGTTCGGGAGGAGATCCTTGCGGCGACGGGGGTCAGCCCCCCCCGCCCCCAATAATGGGGGTGCCGGAGGGGGCGACGCCGGGGCTATTTCCGGTCCCCGCATTATTGGGGGCGGGGGGGGGCGCTTCGGCACGGTGGAAGCCGTTTCGGGCGACGCGAAGGATCTCGTCGCGCAGCGTGTCGCGCTCGCCCTCCTTCGCCAGACGGATGAGCCGGTCCACTTCGCGCAGCACGGTGGCCGGCTGCAGGCCGTTGCCGCCGGACACGAAGATCTTCTCGTGCGCCGTCCGGACCGTGGTCTCCTCGTCGTACGTCAGCTCCTCGAACGTCTTCTCGCCGGGGCGGATGCCGGTGAACTCGATCTTGATGTCTTCGTCCGGGCGCAGGCCCGACAGGCGGATCAGGTCGCGAGCGAGATCGAGGATGCGGACGGGCTCGCCCATGTCGAGGATGTAGATGTCGCCGCGCTTGCCCATCGCCCCCGCCTGCAGGATGAGTTGCACGGCTTCGGGGATGGTCATGAAGTACCGCGTCATGTCGGGGTGCGTGACCGTGACCGGCCCGCCGCGCGCGATCTGCTTGCGCATCACGGGGATGACCGAGCCGCGACTCCCGAGCACGTTGCCGAACCGCACCGCGGCGAATTCGACCGACGAGGAACACGCGACGCTCTGGATGATCATCTCGCCGATGCGCTTGGTCGCCCCCATGACGGACGTCGGGTTGACCGCCTTATCCGTGGAGACGTAGATGAACTTTTTGACGCCGCAGTCGCGGGCGAGTTCGGCCAGGTTGCGCGTGCCGAGCACGTTGTTCTTGACGGCCTCCTGCGGGTTGGCCTCCATCAGGGGCACGTGCTTGTGCGCGGCGGCGTGGAAGACGACGGTCGGCCGCTCGTGCAGGAAGATCTCCTCGAGCCGCTCCCGGTCCTTGATGTCGCCGATCAAGGCGGTCGGGGCGTAGCCGAACTCGCGGACCAGCTCCTGCTCGATCTCGAAGACGGAGTTCTCGCCCTGGCCGACGAGGAGCAGGCGGGCGGGGTTCAGGCTGCAGATCTGGCGGCAGAGTTCGGACCCGATGCTCCCGCCGGCGCCCGTCACCAGCACGCGCTGGCCGGAGATGTATTTGGCGACCTCCTCCATATCGATACGGACGGGGGCGCGGCGCAGCAGGTCTTCGATGTTGATGTCGCGCAGCTGGAGCGGCGGCGTCTGCCCCCCCAGCATGTTGGGGACGCTCGGCAGGATGCACAGGCGCGCCGTGGTCCGCTCGCAGCGCGCCACGATATCCCGGAGGGTCTTGCCCGGCGCCGACGGGATGGCGACGATGATGATCTCGACGTGCTGGTCGGTGGAGATCGGCGTGATGTCGTGCGTCGTGCCCAGGACGGGCAGGCCGTGGATGCGGATGCGCCGCTTCTGCGGGTCGTCGTCCACGAAGCCGACGGGAATGATCCCCTCCTGCGGACGGCGCAGCAGGTCGCGGGCCACCGCTTCGCCGGCGTCGCCCGCCCCGACGATCAGCGCGCGGCGGCGGGGCAAGTTTCCGCCGCCGCGCGGGTCGGACAGCAGGCGGTAGCAGATGCGGACCCCCGACAGCAGGAAGATGTTGATGCCCCAGTCGATGACCTGCATCCCCCACGAGTATTCGCGCCGCCCCAGGAGCAGGAGCAGGCCCCAGAAGAGGAGCGACGAGACGCTGGTGGCCGCGGCCAGGGTGCGCAGGTCGTGGATGGAGACGTACCGCCAGTGGATGCGGTACAGGTTCGAGACGTACAGGCAGACGACCCGCAGCCCGACCAGGACCGGCAGGAACGGCACCGCCATCACCAGATACTTCTCGAATAGCGCGTCCCGGTCGTACCGCAGCACGTACGCGGCCCCGTTCGCCAGCGCGACCAGCACGGCATCGATGAGCACCTGAGCGATGATTCTTCGACTGATTATTAAGCGCATTATCTTTAGTCAGTTGAGAGTGAGAGTCAAGGGTCGAGAGGCGGAGTACGTGGATATGATTCCTTCCTACTCTCGACTCTCAACCCTTGACTCTCGACTTCTTCAGCGTCCTACCGGTTGCCGCGTCCCGACGCCACGGGGGCGAGCGTCCGCACCAGGATCGTCAGGTCCAGCGCGAGCGAGCGGTGCCGCAGATACCAGGCGTCGTGGGCGACCTTGGCGTCCGTATCCAGATCGTCCCGACCGTTGATCTGCGCCCAGCCCGTGATGCCGGGGAGCAGACCATCGACCCCGCAGGCGGACCGTTTCGCGTTCAGCTCCGCCTGCATGGGCAGCGCGGGACGCGGCCCGACCAGGCTCATCTCGCCTTTCAAAACGTTGACGAGCTGCGGCAGCTCGTCCAGACTGGTGCGCCGCAGCCACTTCCCCACCCGCGTCACCGGGCTGGGCAGGCCGGACATGGCGTCGGTCGGCAGCGTCGGGGTCCCGGCCCACATCGTGCGGAACTTCCACAGGACGAACCGGCGCCCGTCGCGGCCCACGCGCTCCTGCCGGAACAGGGCCGGCCCCGGCGACTCCAGCCGGACGGCCAGCGCGATCCCGAGCATCAGCGGCGCCGCGGCCGCCAGCAGCGGTCCCGCCACGGCCACGTCGAACGCCCGCTTGGCGAGATCCCCGTTTCCCTCACGCCGCGTCTGCCGTCCCGCCGCTTTGGTCGCCACCCGGCCATCCCTCGAACCGGGCGCGACCCGAGCCATCCTGTTCATGTCCATCCTTGTGACAGCCGCCGCGCGGGTTCGTCTTCAAATAATTTTGCGGGGCATCGTCGCCCGTTACCGATTCCACGCCGGGGCCCATTGTACCTGCTCAGGCGTGGAGCGGGTTCGTCAGATCAGACCTCGTTCCCGCAGTTCGGCCACCTCCTGGGCGATCCCCTCTTCGAAAGGCCGGGGCCGGAAATCCAGGTCGCGTGCGGCCGCCTCGTGCGGATAGGATTTATCTTCCTGAAGGCGCTGTATCTGCTCCACCGTAATTATAGGGTGTTTTGACGCGCGTCCGTAGAGACGGGCGAAAAAAATGCCGGCCGGGAGCGGGACCGGGACGAACCGGACCCGCTTCCCGAGCAGGCGGGTGATCCGGCGCAGGATGTCACCGTACGTGACGACGGAGCCGCCCGACAGGTCGTACCCCCGGCGTTTGACGCGGTCGTTCCCCACGCACGCGACGACCGCGGCCGCCAGGTCTTCGACGTGCACGGGCTGCATGACGGCCGAGCCCCCGCCGAAGACGGGGAAGACGGGGTACCGGTGGAGGACGCGGATCAGCTTGTGGAGGTTGTGGTCGCGGTGGTTGCCGTAGATCATCGTGGGCCGCAGGATCGTCCACGCGGTGTGCTCGAAGCGGCCGTCCAGGATCCCGCCCTCGATCTCCCGGTACAGGCTGCTGTACTCCTGGTAGCGGGAGTAGATGCCCGTGGTGTGGACGAGCACGGTGTGCGGCACGCGGTACGCCTCGGCCAGGCGCATGATCAGCGGCGAGAAGCGGATGTTGGCGACGTGGAGGATGGTGGTGAAGGCGTGCCGGCGAAACACCTCTTCGACGGCGCCTTCGTCGCGCAGGTCCGCCGGTTCCACCAGAACGCCGGGCGGTGAGGGCGCGTCCGGCGAGCGGGCGAGGCCGACGATCGGCTGGTCAGGGTACCGTTCCCGGAGCATCCGCACGACGAAACCGCCCGTGTTCCCGGTCCAGCCGGTGACCAGGATCATCGGGAAGCGAGTTCGCGCTCCGGCGTGTCCTGGCTGAGGGACGGCATCCGCAGGCCCTTTTTGGCGAGCAACACGCGGTAGATGTCGAGCCACTGCGCGACGCAGCGCGGACGGTCGAACTCGCGCACCATCTTGGCCCGTCCCTCCGTCCCCATCCGCTTCCGTTCCCCGGGGGTGAGCGCGAGCAGTTCCGCCGCCGCCGCGGCCAGGGCGTCCGGATCGCCCAGCGGCACGAGCCGGCCGCAGGACGGGTCCAGCAGGTCCCGGTTGCCGCGCACGTCGGTCGCCACTACGGGCACCTCCATCGACAGCGCTTCCTGGATGGAGCACGGGAGCCCTTCCTGGCCGGACGGGAACAGGAAGAGGTCGGTCGCGGCGAGCAGTTTCGGGATGTCGCGGCGGAAGCCGAGGAACCGGCAGGCGCCGTCGATGCCGAGCGCCCGCGCCTGCGCCCGCACGTCCTCCATCAGCTTCCCGTCGCCGGCAAGGACCAGGACCGCCTCGGGGAACCGCTCGCGGACGCGCGCGAACGCGCGGAGCGCGTCGGCGTGGCGCTTGCGCGGGATCATCTCGCCGATGAAGGTGAGGACGGGGGTCGCGTCGTCTTCGGCCCCGACCTCGTGCCGGATCGCGCGCCGCTCCTCGGCAGACACTCGGGCCGGGTCGAACACGTCCGTGGAGATGCCGACGCCGCCGGTGTGGAACAGCCGGTCCGGGCGCACGACGCCGCCCCGCAGGGCGGCGTCGTGGTCCTCCCGGTTGATGACCAGCACGGCGTCGCTCCACAGCCGCCCGGCGACCGTTTCGATACCCCGGTACACAGCGTTGGAGACGCGGCCGCCGTGGCGGTGGAAGTGGAAGCCGTGGGCGGTGTAGGCGCGCACGGGCACGCGGGCGAGCGTCGCCGCCAGCCGCCCGGCCACGCCGCCCACGGGCGTGTGGGCGTGGACGATGGTGTAGCGGCGCGCGCGCATCAGGCGGACCAGGCCCGCCAGCGCGGGAAGGTTCCTGGGGTGGACGGGCGAGCGCTGGAGCGGCAGGTCGTGGACGCGGTCGGCGTGGGCGCGCACGTCGTCGCCGTGGCGGGTGATCTGGCAGGCGACCTCGACCTCGAAGCCGGCCGCGCGGGCGGCGTCGAGGTGCGGAAGCATCATGCGGACGACCGTATCGACGTGGGAAACGTACAGCAGCCGCGGGCGCGGGGCGGCGCCGGCGCCGTTTGTCACGCCCAGCCCCCGTAGCGGATCGGCTGGCCGGTCTTGAGCGTGGCGCGGGCGGCGCGCGCCATCTCCAGGTGGCTGCGGGTGTACTCGTCGTTCGGGCGGCGCAGGGCGTTCAGGCGCAGGAGCCCGATCTTCATCTCCATGCCCAGGCGCATCACGATCCGCAGCCACCAGACCGAGCGCGGGTGGTGCTTGCGGAAGTAGATGAGCGCGCTGACCTGACTGTTGGCGAAGGCGATCATCGGCTGCTGCTTGGTCCACTGCCCCTTGAGGTGGACGATGTGCGCGTCGGGCCAGTACCAGATCTTGTAGCCGGCGTCCCCCAGCCGCTTGCAGTAGTCGGTGTCCTCGTACATCAGGAAGAAGCGCTCGTCCAGGCCGCCGAGCTTTTCCACCACTTCCCGACGCATCAGCATGAAGGCCCCGACGATGCAGGGGACGGGGCGGGCGTCGCTCTTGTCCCAGCGCACGAGCCACTCGGGGTTGAACAGGTCGCTCTTCGGGAAGAGCCGGTCCAGCAGCAGCGCGCGGCACGTCTCGACCCACGGCGACGGCAGGCGGCGGGCGCAGTCCGGCTGGAGGCTGCCGTCCGCCAGATGCACGCGGCAGGTCATCGCGGCCACGTCGTCGGGCTGCCCGTCGAGGAACGCGACGCATTTTGCAAGCGCGCCGTCCGGGACTATCGTGTCCGGGTTGAGCAGCAGGACGTTGCGTCCGGTCGCGACGGCGATGCCCGCGTTGTTGCCCCGGGTGAAGCCCAGGTTCTCGTCGCTGGCGATCAGGTGGACCTGGGGGAACTCGGTCCGGGCCATCTCGACCGTGCCGTCCGTGGAGGCGTTGTCGATCAGGATGACCTGGGCACGGAGGCCGCGCAGCCCTCCATCCGCGTAGAGCGACTGGAGACAGTCGCGCACCTGCCCCCTGGTCTGGTGCGTGACGATGACGACCGACAGGTCGATGGCCGACGGGTCAATACCGCTTGACGATGGCTCCGGCATGCGCCGCGATCCCCTCCCCTGGCTCCGGCGGCGCCGTGCGCCGGGCGATAAACAGGCCGCACAACATCCACAGCACGTACGGGACGTACGGGAAGTCGAAGGCGTTCTGCCCGATGTTCTGGACGCTCAGTCCGGCGAGGAAGGCAAGGGCCGTGAGCCCGAGGGCGCGGTCCAGTCGCTGCGCCCCGCGCAGCCGCCGCAGGAGCACGCCCGCCATCGTCGCCAGCCCGAGCACGATGCAGAGGACGCCCGGGGCGCCCTGCTCGGCCAGGACGCGGAAGATGCCGCCGTCGAAGATGGTCTCGTCCAGGTCCGAGCCCGCGTGGTAGAACGAGGCGTTGCCGCCCGCGCCGAGCCCCTTGCCGGCCGGCAGAAGCTGGAAGATGGTGATGGCCCGCTCCCACTGGGTCACGCGGTCGTAGGCGAGCTGGTTGCCGGGGTCCGTTATCGCGGCCGTGCGCTTGATGAGGTCCTGCGCCCGCTCGTGGCTGCGCAGGGCCCACAGGCCGGCGCTCGCCACAACGATGACCGCACAGCAGACACCCGCCGTCGGGAGCCGGTGCCGCCCCCGGACCGCGAGCAGGACGACCACGCCCACGGCCCAGCAGATCAGCGCCCCGCGGGACATCGACAGCAGCAGGCACCCGAACGACAGGAAGAACAGGGCCCAGACGAGCTTCCGGCGGCGCACCTGCGGCAGCAGCGCCAGGCAAAGGAGCGACACGAGGGCCGACAGCGTCCCCCACAGCGCCTCGGCGAACAGGAGCGACTGCATGCGCGGGTACCAGGCGAAGAACACCCACGGGTCCCAGTGCTTCCAGAAGCCTTCGCGCACGACCATCGCGATCTGGATGACCCAGCGCGGGCGGAACACATAGTCGAGCAGCGACACGAACGCGATAGCGGCGTACGAGGCGAGCAGGACGCTCAGGATCGTGCGCACGTCCCGCTGTGACGGCCGCGCCCACCGGGCCACGAAGTAGAACAGGCACGCGCTCAGCGAGTAGTGGACTCCGTAGACCGCCGCGACGAGCTTCATCTGCAGGAGCGATACGAGCACGCCATAGACGCCGACCGCGAGCACGACCACGACCGGCGCGTCATCCCACGTCAGCCGCAGGCGCTCCCGCCGCCGCATCGCGTCCATCACGATGCTCACGAGACACACCATGACGACGGCTTCCGGCCACATCCCGACAACCGAAAGCGGGATCGGGATCTTGTACAGGAGCGCCACGCCGCGCAGCAAGGTGTACGCCGGGAACAGGCACAGGGCGAACACCAGCCCGTTGATGGGCCGCACCAGGATCCAGGCGCCGATCCCGAGACACCCCGCGAGCGCCGCCAGAGCCACCCCTACCTTCGGCAATGTGATCGCGAGCGCCGCCAGGAGGGCGATCACGAGTGCCGCGACCCACGCCGTCCAGGGGGCGGGGCGGGCGGAGCGGAGCGCGGCGGCGTGCAGCCGCGCGGAGGGCGTGGGAAGGTAGGGGGGCAATACACTCATCGCGTGTTGATCGCCTCATTGTAACACGTGATGTGCTTCTCGACCATGCAGGCGCGGGTGAACTGCCGCGCCGTCTGCCTTCCTGACTCGCCGAGGCGTCGCCGCAGCGCCGGGTCCGCGAGCAGGCGGCGCAGGCCCTGCGCCATCGCTTCCACGTCCCCGACCCCGGTCGTCAGGGCGTTCTCCCCGTCCCGCAGCACTTCGTCGTTCCCCCGGCAGTGCGTGCTCAGGACCGGGCGGCCCGCCGCCAGCGCCTCCAGGACGGCGAGGCTGAAGTTCTCGGCCTCGGTCGGCAGGAACCAGACGGTGGCCCCGGCCAGCCAGTCCCGCACGTCGGCGCGGTGGCCCAGGAAGTGGACGCGATCCTTCAGGCCCGCGGCTTCCACCGCCTGGTGCACCGTTATCCGCAAGGGGCCGTCGCCGACGAGCGCCAGGTGCGCGTCCGGGAAAGCTTCGGCCACGCGCGCGAAGGCGGCCACGGCGTCCAGCGGGCGCTTCTGCGGGTGCAGGCGGGCGGAGAAGACGACCAGGGGCGCGCCCGGCGGCAGTCCGAGCGCGCGGCGCGCAAGGGCGGGGTCGCCGCCGCCGAACCACTCCGTGTCCACGCTGTTGTGGATCACCTGCACCCGCTCCCGGGGTACGCCGTACGCGACCTGCGCCCGGGCGCTGTGCTCCGAGGGGCACACGACCTTGTGGAACCGGCGGGCGGCGGCCTCGGCCCAGTAGCGGGCGCGCGGCGAGCCCACCGGCATCGCCTCCGCATAGGCGCTCTGGATGGTGGCGAAGGCGTGCGGGTAGCGGAGCAGGTCCATCGCCCCCAGGGTGACGCGCGGCACGGCGATGTCGCCGGTGTGGATGTGGACGACGGGGGCACGGGCCTCACGGAGCAGACGTAGTACGTTGGCCGGGTTCTGGAACCGGCCGAAGCGTATGCGTGGGCTGCACTCGACGGTCATGCCGAACTCCCGGTACTTTTCGGCGAACGGGCGCATCGTTTCCAGGTCCGGCACCACCGCCCGCACCCAAAGCCCGCGCAGCGCGAGACCCGCGGCCAGCTCGAACATCTGGATGGTGTCGCCGCCCTGGCTGCCCACGTAGCCGAGGAGCGTGACATCCGGACGCCTGTCGCTCATGGCTCGCTCAGGCCCGCCGGTCCACACCGAACAGGGCGCGCAGGCGCAGGCGCAGGCCGAACGGGAGGCGGCGGTACAGGGGAGCGAGGGCGGCCCCTTCGAGCAGCCCGCGCAGGGCGCGGTGTCGTCCCTGGAGGCGCGGCTGCGGTGCGCCGCTCGGGTCCCAGACGGTCTGCCGGCGCACGCCGTCGTAGATCGCCCGGAGGTGGCCGAGCCGGTCGGGGTCGTTCCCCGCGCGCGCGAGATGTTTTTCATACAGGGCCAGTTCGCGCGCCCGCATCCGCGACGCCTGCCCCGAGATGTTGTCGGGATGGACCCGGTACTCCAGAAGCACCTCCGGGACCCGCGCGAAATGAGCGCCGGTTTCGGCCAGGCGCAGCCACATATCCCAGTCCTCGACGCCCTGCAGCGCCCGGTCGGGGTCCCACGGGCCGACGGTCTCCAGAAACGCTCTTCGCACGAGGACGCACCCGGGCGAGGCGATGAAGTTCTTCCGCGCCAGCAGGCGCCAGACCTCCTGCCCCGTTCCTTCCTCCGCCTCCCAGAGCGGCCGAAGGACCGCGCCGGCCGCGTCGATCACGCGCGCCCGGCCGTAGGCGAGGGCGGCTGCGGGGGCGGCAGCGAGCGCCGCCTCCAGAACGGCCAGAGCGGAAGGGAGCAGCAGGTCGTCCGAATCCAGGAAGAGCAGGGCGTCGCCGGTCGTATCGGCCTGTCCCGCGGTGCGCGCCGCGCCCTGCCCCGCGTTGTCCTGGCGCTTGTAGCGCACCCGCGCGCCGTAGTGGGCGACCACCGCCCGCGTATCGTCCGTCGAGCCGTCGTCCACGACGAGGACCTCGTCGGGCGGGCGCGTCTGGGCCAGCACGCTGTCGAGCGTCCGCGGCAGCAGATCGGCGCGGTTGTAGGCGGGGACGACGACGCTCAGGATCACGGCGCCACGCTCCCGGCAGCGCGTCCGCTCCCGACGCGGTCGAGCACCTGGAGCAGGTCGTCGGCGAACGCCCCGACCGGGTCGGGCGGCACCAGCGCGCGGATGCAGCGCGCGGCGGCCTGACCCATCTGCCGCCACTCGGCCCGGCGGGCCCACGCCCGCTCCAGCGCCTCGTCCACGAACTCGGCCTTGGCCGCCGCGGCGACGAAGCCGCTGACGTTGTCTTCGACGGCTTCGGCGTTGCCGGCCACGTCGGTGACGATGCACGGGCGCCCGCACAGCATCGCCTCGACGACGGCCAGCGGCAGCCCCTCGTAACGCGAGGTCAGGACGAGCGCGTGGTGTGTCGCCCAGACCTGTTCGATGTCGGACGTGACGCCGCCGAAGCGCACGTTCTCCAGGCCGTACATGCTCTTGAGGCGGGCCAGCGTCTGCGCGTTGGGCCCGTCGCCGAACAGGGTCACTTCGAGCCGGCGCCCCCGCCACTTGTCCGACCGCAGCACGTCGAACAGGATGTCCTGGCCCTTGGCGCCCGGCATGAGCCGCGCGACGCAGGCGAGTTTGAGCGCCTCCCCTTCCTGCGGCCAGGGCGGGGCGGCGTCGTAGGACACTTTGAAGGGGTTGCGGACGATCCGGGCGTTCGGCAGCGGGGTGCCGAAAAACGAGCGGACGAACCGGACGTTGCCTTCGGCTACGAAGTAGCAGGTCCGGGCCGCCTCCAGACCCTCGGCCACGGGCAGCAGGAACGTGTCGCCCGGCCACACCTCCTCGCCGGCCGCCTGCGTGACGGTGACGTACGGGATGCCCAGGCGGCGGCAGTCCGCGAACCAGTCCGCGCCCTGCACGTGGTAGGCCTGTGACAGGACGAGCAGGTCGGGCCGGAAGCGCGCCAGCCAGGGGTGCTGCAGGCGGCGCAGGTCGCGGCGCAGGCGCCCGACGACGCGGTGCGGCAGGCCGAACCGGACCTGGTGCACCGGGCAGCCCGCCTGGGACAGTTCCCGGAGGGGCCGCGCCTCCTGCGGGTGCCACGAGACCGCCGCGCGGACCTCGACGCCCGCGGCCAGCAGGCGGTGGGCCGCCTGGCTCCACAGCTCCTCGCTGCCGCCCCAGGGCAACTGGCTCAGCGTGGACACGAAGGCGACGCGACGGGGCGCGGCGGCGGCGGCGTTTTTCATGGTGGTCCGGCGCTACGCCGCGGCCAGGCGCAGCAGATCGTCCGCCAGCACCTGCACGGGGTCGGGCGGCACCAGGGCGCGCACCCGCAGCGCGGCCGCCTGCCCCATCTCCCGCCAGCACGCCCGCCGGTCCCACGCCCGCTCCAGCGCTTCGTCCACGCAGCGCGTGTTCGGAGCGGCCGCCACGAAGCCGCTGACGTTGTCCTCGATCAACTCCGTGTTGCCGGCCACGTCGGTGACGATGCACGGGCGCCCGCACAGCATCGCCTCGACGACCACGAGCGGCAGCCCCTCGTGGCGCGAAGTCAGGACGAGCGCGTGGTGGTCCCGCCAGAGCGCCGCCACGTCGGACGTGAAGCCGCCGAAGCGCACGTTGTCGAGCCGGTACATCTCCTTGAGCGCCCGAAGCCGCTCCGCGTTGGGCCCGTCGCCGAACAGGGTCACTTCGAGCCGGCGCCCCCGCCACTTGTCCGACCGCAGCACGTCGAACAGGATGTCCTGGCCCTTGGCCGCCGGGTAGAGCCGCCCCACGCACGCCAGCCGCACGGGCTCGTCCCCCGCGGGCCAGGACGGCGCGGCGTCGTACGGGACGTTGAACGGGTTGCGGACGATTCTGGCCTTTTCGAGCGGCGTGGCGAGCTGCCGGCGCACGAACTCGAGGTTGCCCTGCGAGACGAAATAACACGCCTCGGCGCCCTCGAAGGCGCCGGCCAGGTATCCGGCGAAACCGTCCTCCGGCCACGCGCACTCGCCGACCGACTGCGTGATGAGGGCGAATCGGATGCCGCGCCGCCAGCAGGCGTGCACCCAGTCCGTGCCCTCGGTGTGGTAGCCCTGCGAGACGACCATCAGGTCGGGGCGGAAGGCGTCGAGCCACCCGTAGGTCAGGCGCGCGGGCAGCCGCTGGCTCAGCCGGCGCAGGCGCGCGAACGGCCGCCGCCGGTGGACCCGGCCGCCCGCGCGTTCCAAAGCGTCGAGCCGCGCGATCGGCCCGGGCCAGTTGTGGACGCTCGCCGCGACCGAGACGCCGCCGCGGCGCGCCAGACGCTCGGCGGTCTGGCTCCACAGCTCCTCGCTGCCGCCCCACGGCGCCACGTGCATCGTGGAGGCGAACGCGATCTTCGTCATGGCCGACCTGCCGCCGGGGCCGACGACACGTCAGGCCGCCTTCCCGGCGCCCGCCATCCCCCGGTAGATCGCCTCGTGCTTCTCAATGAACGTCTCCATGTTGAACAGGCGCTCGGCCCGGCAGCGGCCCGCCCTGCGCATCTCCCGCAGCTTCGGGCGGTCGCCCAGGATCTTGACCAGCGCCAGCCCCAGTTCGTGCGAGTCGCCCGGCGCGGCCAGGTAGCCGGTGACGCCCTCGTCGATCTCCTCGGGCACGCCGCCCACGCGCGAGCCGACCACGGCCGCGCCGCAGCCCATCGCCTCCAGCACCGTGTACGGCAGGTTGTCGGCAAGCGTCGGGGCGCAGAACACGTCGGCGGCCGAATAGTAGAGCGCGATGTCTTCCTGACCGACGAAGCCTGCGGGCCGCACGTTCGGGTGGTTGGGCACCATCCCCTCCCCGGCCACGATGAGCAGGGCGTCCGGGAAGCTCGGGACCACGTGGTCCACGAACGCGTCGGCCAGAAACTTCATCCCCTTGCGGTCGTTGGTCCACCAGCCCTTGGTGGTGTGGGCGACGTGCAGCAGGATCTCGCTGTCCTCGGGCAGCCCCAGCCGCGCCCGCGCGTCCGGGATCGGGTGGAAGCGGTGGAGGTCGATGCCGTAGGGGACGTGGTGCATCGTGAACCGGCTGAGTTCGCTGGCGGCCAGACGCTGCTGGAGCCACTTGCTCGGCGTGATGATGTTGAGCGTGGGCGAGGAGCGCGCGTGCGTGAGGCGCTTGCCCGACCGCTGGCGGAAGAAGGGGTTGAGCACGCCGGTGTACCGGTAGCGGATGCGGACCATCGGGCAGTTGAAGCAGGTCTTGGCGTGCGCGCAGTCCCAGCAGGGCAGCATCCACGTCCCGATGGGCCGCGGGTCGTGCGGCGTGTAGCACGTCGGGTACAGGTGCGAGACCGTCGCCAGGAAGTCGTAGGGCAGGTCGCCGAAGAACGAATGCAGGTGCACCACGTCCGGCGCGAACGATCGGAGGTCTTCGAGCAGTCCCTCGACCGTTTCCGGGCCCTCGCGCGGGTAGTAGCGCACGTCGTGCCGTTCGCTCAGGTGGCGCTCCAGGTCACGCGCGCACCGGGTCGCCCCCGCCGTGTAGACTTCGCCGATAATCGCTATCCGTAAACGTTCCATGTGTAGATCACTTCCAGACCGCCGAGACGGCGGCGGGCGCGCCCGCCGCCGTCTCGGCGGATTTTTCACGCGCGGCAGGCCGCACCGCGGACGCCCCTCCCCCTCCGGTTCCGCGGGAAAGGGCCACTCCGGCTTGACGCACCTCAGCGTATCCGTCGGTGCGAGGACATCATCGGTGGACCGGGCGGTGCAGTGGGAGGATGGCGGGCGTCCCGAAGGCCGAGACGAGACGATTTTAGCACAGGGCGCCGCTTTGCACAAGAACGCCCTCGTCCCATCCCCGTCACGACGCGCCCTGACTTCTTTCCCGGTAGTGGCGCAGCAGCGGCTCCGGGTAGCGCAGCGCCACCGGGTTGATGTACTTGATGCGCCGGAAGCGGTTCCAGTCGCCCGGTTCCAGCAGGCGGTACGCGTTGATGTCCCACGGGACCTTTTTGAACCAGGAGCGGTAAAAGACCGACGAGGTCGTCAGGTGCGAGTAGGCGAAGTCCGGGGACTCCGCCACCACCCACTCGTCGGGCTCCGTTTCGACCCAGAAGGGGTGCCACACGAAGTCGGCCCGGTTCTCGGCGGCGAACGCGACCAGTTTCTCCAGGCGCTCCGGCAGATACGCGTCGTCGTCATCCAGGTGGGCGATGTAGTCGCCTTCGGCCAGGGCGAGGGCGGCGTTCACCGGCTGCGTGCCGGCGACCATCCAGCGGCGGAGCGGGTCGGACGGATACTTGCCCCGCTCGGTCAGGTTGACGAACTTCAGGCGCGGGTCCCGGATACGGGCGACGCGCTCCTCGGTGTCGTCCGTGCAGCCGTCGCCGACCACGATCAGCTCCAACCGGTCGTAGGTCTGCGACAGGATCGACGGGATGCAGCGCTCGGTGAGCAGCCGCCCCCGGTTGTAGGTCGCGACGCACACGCTGACGAGCGGGCGCTCGGGCACCGGCGTGGCCGCCTTCCAGGCGTGAAAATCGTCGATCAGCGCCTGGGGCACTTCCCGGCTGGATTTGAGCGCGTCCAGCCCTTCGCGCATCGGCAGGAAGAAAAACTCCAGCGGGTCCAGGCGCCGCTCCAGGACGGCGCCGCGCTGTTCCAGGCTGTCGATATACTGCTGCAGCGCTTCGAGCGCCTCCAGGCGCTCGGTCAGCGCGGTCACATGGCAGCGGAGTTCGTAGTTCTTCTTTTCCTCGGCCTCCGTGCGCCCCCCGAGGTCCGCGACGCGCGCCTCCAGGGCGGCGATCTTGTCGTTCAGCAGGGGCAGCTTGTAGAGTTCGAGCAGGCGGCGGGCGTTGCGCCGGACTTTCGCGAGGCTCATGGGCGCGGCGCCACCGGGGCCGCCGGCAGGGCAGGCTCCGTGGAGGGGGCGAGCACGCGCTCGCGCAGAACCGGGGCCTGTTCGACCGCCGCGCGCAGGATGCCGCAGATCGCCTGGATATCGCCGGGGCCGACCGCCGTCCCGGTCGGCAGCACCAGCACGCGCTCGCACAAGCGTTCCGTGCGCGGCAAAAGCAGCCCGGCGTGCGGGAAGAACGAGCGGTAGGGCTCCATGCGGTGGCAGCCCGGGTAGAAGTAGCGGCGCGCGATCACGTTCTCGGCGTGGAGCACCTGCACCAGCGCGTCGCGACTCACGCCGGTGACCTGCTCGTCCACTTCGAGCACGATGTACTGGTAGTTCCGGCGCTCGCCCTCGTCATAACGCAGCAGGCTGACGCCGGGGATGCCCCGCAGGCCGCGCTCGTAGGCGGCGTAGTTGCGGCGGTTGGTGGCGATGACGTCGTCGATGGATTCCAGGCCGGTGAGCCCCATGGCCGCCGAAACCTCGCTCATCTTGCCGTTCGTGCCGATGTAGGAGACGTCGTCGATGGATTCCAGGCCGGTGAGCCCCATGGCCGCCGAGACCTCGCTAATCTTGCCGTTCGTGCCGATGTAGGAGACGTCGTCGTAGCCCGAGAAGCCGAAGTTCTTCATCAGGCGCATCTTTTTTGCCAGGTCCGCGTCGTTGGTGACCACCGCCCCGCCCTCGAAGGCGTTCAGGAACTTGGTGGCGTGGAAGCTGAACACCTCCGCCTCACCGAAGCTGCCGATCATCGTGCCGGCGTGCGAGCAGCCGAAGGCGTGCGAGGCGTCGTACATCAGGTGCAGGCCGCG